>AP019755.1:2100000-2320919 GCA_006742785.1 Nitrosomonas stercoris
AAAATCGCGATGTTTTGTGCTAACTGGTTGTCTTTTCTCAATTGCACAGTTTGTGCCAAATCCTCCGCTAGATCAGGGATCAATGCACGAGCGCATACTATTTGTGTTAGCAACCAATTGAGTAACAGTGATGCCTGCGCCGAGAAATGAACAGATAATTGCTGCTGAAAAATCTTCAATTCAAAACCGGATTTGTTGCGTAACTTCGACAGTAATTGTTCTGCTGTGCAACGTTGTGTTTGAGCCAGATGTTGCAATAACTTATTTTGTAAGTCTGCTTGCGCTAACAGTGTTTCTATCCAGCTGAATGAAAGCGATGTTGCTGCTGCAGGTGACCAAATAACCGTATCTTTATTTTGTTTCTGCATCCAGTGACACCACATTTCCTGTGTGTCATCCAAGGAGCCCAGCAAGACGGTTAAAACCGGAATACCTTGGCTGCGTTGTTGTGCATGTCGCGTCAGGTAAGCCTGAGGTGAAGAAAAAGGATGAGATTGCCTTGGGGTTAGCGCTGTCGTATGTTTTATCATTTCCCTTATTCTGGTGAACAGACCGTGAGTTGTGATAAGTAAACGAAGCTTTTTAAGAGCCCGTTTACGATCTCATCATTATTCCTTACGATACGTGGATGAAGAGAACAAAATATGCCAGTGATATTAGCAAAGAGAAGTTTGCCGAGATAGAGCCGCTATTGCGTAGCGTGAGGCGCAGCACCAAACCCACGACAATAGATTTGTATGAAGTATTTTGTGCTGTGCTGTATCTGCTGCGCACTGGTTGCCAGTGGAGATTTTTGCCCGGAGAGTTTCCCAAATGGCAGAGTGTATATGCCTATTGGCGCAAATGGAATGAGCCTGACCAGCACGGCGTGAGCGTGCTGGAGCAGGCATTAAAAAAATCAGGTTGGCGCGGCCCGAGAGAAACTGGGGCGCAACGCTTGCAGCACGTTCTTGATTGTGGACGCGCAAAGCGTGAAGAATACAGACACGGCTGACCAGAAAGGCTATGACGCCGGCAAGAAGGTGTCGGGCATCAAGCGCCATATCGCTGTTGATACCTTGGGGTTGCCGCACGCCATTGCAGTGACGACAGCGGAAGTGACTGACCGTAACGGTGCATTGCAGGCCTTGAAGCGTTGCAGATCGAGTTTGGGGCAAGTACAAGGTTTGCTGTGTGACGGTGGCTATACTGGAGCACCATTTGCCGAAAGTGTGCAAGAAATTCTGGGCAAACCTGTCACCGTGCAGATCGCCAAACGCAGCAAACTGCATACCTTCAAGGTTATGCCCAGGCGCTGGATAGTGGAACGTAGTTTCGCCTGGCTGGAAAAGTGCCGAAGATTATGGAAAAACTGCGAACGTAAACTTGATACCAGCTTGCAGCTCATTCATTTGGCTTTCTTGGCACTATTACTCAGAAGATCGTAAACAGGCTCTTAGACCAATAGCTTTCAAATATTCACATAAGGCTATCAACCCGATTATCAGAACGACATTGGCATCCTGAAACTAAATCTGACATCTTGTGCGTCAGTGGTCGTCCCGACGGCAACAGAGAAATTAAGGGTGGTTTTCTGTGAATATTTGAAAGCATAGCCAAATAGTAACTGCCCTATATCCAGCTGACTACCCTTTACAGTACGTTTGTTTATCTTGGTATTAAAAATATGACGATGACCGTAACCAATATTAAATGAGGCTCGTTCATTAATTCCAAAACCCATACCAAAAGTCATACCTACTCCATAACCCGGTTCAATCTTGAATTTTTCACCTGAGCCATCCTTTATTTTTTCCGTGGAACCCAAGTTATAGTTATAAGCTAAATTGGCAAAAAATACCGCTGGATCAGTTGCATAAAGTGCGGTCACACTAGGTTCAAAGCTGAAGAAGCCTGAACCAGTCGGAATATCTGTTGGAAACACAGCTCCTGGAACACCTTGGGCCTGCACATACTTGATATCAAAAGGCCCTTTACCAGTGGGGGCTGTTGCTTGTATGTTACCAACAAAGATAGGCCATCCATTTGCACCAGAATTTAACTGGTAACGAGCAGCAAACTCAATATCTCCAATACCATAACCAGAAGCATTAAAAGTCTCATCAATACCCGCTCCTATACTAACAGGTCTGGAGCGTTGTTCATCAAAACGTGCCCGATAAGGAATACGCGCCTCAACCTCCAAACGATCTGTCAAACCATAGCGAGCCCCGATACTGGCCATTAAGCTGTGCTGATCTACCTGACGCACATCGATTAAACCGATGGCAATGGCAGGAATAAAAGTAAACGCATCTAAGAAAACACGGCTGCTATTTGTAAAAGCGTACTCTAGTGCAGGTTCAATTACTATCTTTCCTTTACGCGTAAGTACTCCCCCTACTGTATTACTCAGCCTGGGAATTTCAGGTGGTCTGGGTTTTTCATCTTGCTTAGGGGGCGCTTGCCCTACCGGGCTACTTGGAAGATTGTCAGTCTCAGCACGAACCTGCGCTTGTTGGGTGTTTTGCCTGGTGGTTGCTGGTTGTGCAGATTGTGTAGAAGCAGGCTGCTGTTGTGCCTTTTTATTTTCTACGTTATTGGTTGGTTGCTGATTAGCTGCTGGCTGTGCTGTTAAAGAATCCAGTCGGGATTTTAATTTTTCAATTTCTTTCCCTTGCTCCAGAATAATCTGACGTTGCTTTTCAAATTCTTGTTGCTGTTGCTTAAAGAGTGATTTGTACTGTTCAAGTACTTCGTCGGCCGTATTTCCTACGGAAGGATAAGCTATCAAAAAAGCCACTAAACCACTCACCAGAAGTTGAAACCAGGTAACTTTTAATTGCAGCCTATCGTTGCCACCAGACATACGTTTTATACTCCACATAGATGAGTGAACAGAAAAATTATCTCAATAATGCTGGAGCTAAAAATTCAGTAAAGGCGCGCTGGTTACCGCCATTTACTACTCCTTTTAAATTGCTTACTTCTATATTAATTTTTGTGATCGCTTCAATATATTGACTATCCAAAGAATTTTGAATAAAAGTGCTTAATTGTGGTGCAGCTACAGAACCTGGTACTAAATTTTGCATACCTACTTGTAAAAGCATATTTTTCGGGGTTTGAACAGAGGATGAATGTACAAGAACATCATTCAAATGGACGAATTTCTCCAAGCTCATATTAATGTGCACACCATTTGGTAAGATAAACCCACCTCTCAAAGCTGAAAGCTCTGCATCTGTTGCACGCTCCCATTCCTGATAGAAACCATCTCGTCCCGATAACCCATCTTCAGCACAAGCAGAAGTTGTTAAACCAGCCATCAATATCAATGGCAATATAATACCGGATAACCTATTCTTGATTTCTAAACGAGCGCTTATCATTTTCATTTTTTCACCCCACCACAGCATGTAACAATTTTTAAAAATCCCAAGGCCCGGGGCGCAATACGTTATAAACCCCTAAACTCGTTTGACTCACCGCTTCATCTAATGGAGAAATTCTACCAATCCATTCATCGTTTATTTTTTGGTAGCTTATCACCGGATCGCGATTGTCATGAATAAGAAATAAGATGCGATTCTCCCACATTTCCTCAAATTCAGAGCGACGTATGGATTTGACACCTAATGCTGGATCTCCCAGCAAAACCCTATATGTATCTACTCCTTTGATGATGACAAAATGCATATAGCCATTATGATTAATAATCGTAATCGCGGGATTGCCCGTAGAAAAAAGTTGATCCAAATTAATTTTGAAGCCATCTGAGCGATATCCTCTGCGCTCCAGATAGCGCTTCATATCCAGCATAGAGAAGCCTTCTCGTTTAATTTTTTCCTGATCTCCATGTTGATACATGTCAATAAACACAGATTGCTCATCTACCACATCGTCATAATGAAAAGTAAGTAAGCTTGCTAGTGCTGCTGAGCCACAACTAAAGTCAAATTGCTGTTTGTAAACCGTATTAAAACGTCTTTCTGCGAAGCTCTTACCCTGAATATTAAAATTAGCCCCTCCTACTACTCCTACCAAATCCATGGCTAATACTTCAGTCTTTGGATTCATGATCCCAAAAGACAAAAATATTAGTGCTATCAGAGATAATTTCATATTTTTAACATAGCTCACAGCAGAGGTAGTTATCTATCAATGTAAAAACTTCAAATAAACCCGCATAAATTTAACGCCACATTATCGACGATATCACCCCAGTGTCTAATTTAGATTTAAGGTATTATTGTTACATTAATAATGGTTGAATCCTGAATCAGAACATTATTACCTGAGTTCTGAATCACAGAAAACATACCACTTGCACCAACAAAAGAGCCATTATCAATGGAATTAAAACCACTCGTGTTATTCGTTGCTCGATTCCCAGCAAGAAAAGCACGAACATTCATATTATTTAGAGTCGTTACGTCAATACCTTCCCGACCCGTAGCCTGATCCAATTCCTCTAAAGACGCTCGCTCCGCATGAGGAAGATAAGTATCCTCCATGATCAAATCTGCCCCAGATGCTGCATAAACCATACCAATAGGTATAAACAGCGCAAACGTAATCAAGCTTTTTATATAGACTTTCATACCGATCCTCTCTTGCTATTTACAAATCCATCCCAAAAAAAATTGGCAGGCAATATCTCTACTGCCTGCCAGTGAATGGATTACATGGTTAACTCAGTTTAAATAATTATTTTCACTTGGAATTACTGGTTAACGTTTACATTACCCTGGAAGGAAACTTGTTGTTGAATCAATGAGCTTGATCCCAGGTTTTGTGCTACTTGATTCAAGCCAGCACCATTCAGTGAGCCATCAATAGTGTTGCTTAATTGCCCACCTGAAAGAGCAGCGTAGTCAACGCTCAAGCCTTCAGAAGCCTGGCCAGTTACTGAACCAGACAATTCAGCATTGTTAACAGAGTAGGTAACAGTCACATCACCACCGTTGGATGCTCCACTACCATTAGCAGCAGCAGTTTTGCTATTGTCGTTATTGCTGTTAGCAATACTGTTATCAGTGTTGTTACTGTCATTCACACTGTTGTTGCTATTGTCATTGTTGCTGTCTCTGGTAACAGTCTTGGTGTTGTTGCTGTCATTAGTACTACTGTTACTATTGTCGTTATTGCTATCTCTGGTAACAGTCTTGGTATTGTTGCTGTCATTGGTGCTGCTGTTACTGTTATCGTTGCTGCTGTCTCTGGTAACAGTTTTGGTATTAGTACTGCTATCACTAGCATCTACAGATTTAGTTCTGTTGTTGCTGTCATTGGTACTATTGTTGCTGCTATCGCTAGCATCTACAGTTTTGGTTCTGTTGTTGGTGCTATTGTCATTGCCATTGTTGTCGGCTGTATTGGTACTGCTGTTGCTAGCATCTACAGATTTAGTTCTGTTGTTGCTGTCATTGGTACTATTGTTGCTGCTATCGCTAGCATCTACAGTTTTGGTT
Source organism: Nitrosomonas stercoris (assembly GCA_006742785.1). Lineage (NCBI taxonomy): Bacteria > Pseudomonadati > Pseudomonadota > Betaproteobacteria > Nitrosomonadales > Nitrosomonadaceae > Nitrosomonas > Nitrosomonas stercoris. The sequence goes on from AP019755.1 coordinate 2,105,454, forward strand.
CTGTTGTTGGTGCTATTGTCATTGCCATTGTTATCGGCTGTATTGGTACTGCTGTTGCTAGCATCTACAGTTTTGGTTCTGTTGTTGGTGCTATTGTCATTGCCATTGTTATCGGCTGTATTGGTACTGCTGTTGCTAGCATCTACAGTTTTGGTTCTGTTGTTGGTGCTATTGTCATTGCCATTGTTGTCGGCTGTATTGGTACTGCTGTTGCTAGCATCTACAGTTTTGGTTCTGTTGTTGGTGCTATTGTCATTGCCATTGTTGTCGGCTGTGGTTGTATTACTGCTATTGCTGCTATCAGCACTACTTGATGTGCTGCCACCATTAGCAACAGAGTTGCTTGCGCCTTTGGCACGATTAGCATCTACGCCATCTTCTACAGTTACATTTTTTGTTACGCCGTCGCTAGCTGATTCAGCAGCCCAAGCATTACCAGCTAAACCAAACGCTAAAACAATACTAGCGGCCAGGACTTTTTTAGAAAATTGATCCATGGTATTTTCCTTTAATAAAAAATATAGATAAACATAAAACAGCACCGTGTTGAAACAAAGCACTATTTATTTTTAACTCCAACAAGATGATGTCGCTTATTGACTACAACTTGTAGGAACAGCATATTAAAGAAAACGCCACTATCAGATCAAGACTGCAATTGCATACAAATTGTTATAATTAAACGGTTTCGTATTTGCATAGTGCATTAAGCAACCAAATACTCCGCCACAAAGCATGTAAATTACATCTTGTATTGAATGTAACTCCTGAAGAAAGAAAATCCAGCTAATTTTATTGTCGAAAAATTTTACAGCAACTAAGAATATATTTCGTTACAGGGAAATTTTATCTTTATAATCATTGTGTTATGTGACAAGGCATGATTGTTGCTTGTTGATATATGTGTATTTTTTATAGTTTTTTGAATATATTGAAATACTAATTGGAGCAAGGTTAATGGATTACGAAAAAAATAAACGTCTACCCCGATCACACTACACTTTACTTGAAGCCAGCCGAGAAAAGAAAACAACCAATACAAAAATTCTCGCGCAGCATTTATGCCGATCCCCGGCAACGATTCGCACCCAATTTCAAAGAATCATGGCTCTTTTAGAAGTCCATGGTCGATATGATGCACTACGTAAAGCTGAAGAAATGGGTTTGATCAGAGTTAATAGACGATCATCACCTTTATCTTTAGCCAAGGAAAATAGAGATTTTCCACAAGAAGTTTAAAGAGCTATCCTGAACAATCTCTTTACATAATTAGCTAATTTCCAATTTCAGCCAAAGTAATATGAGGATGCAATATTTTATATTGCATCCTCATATCAACTTATTAAAATGTAGTTGAGAGATTTTTCAGAATTAGCAGAAACAATATCAGACAATTACGCTGCTAATTGTATGTTTTTGCATTCAATGCAATCGAATCGATATTTCTGATTACTCTCTTTGTTATACTCTGGAACATGCAAGTCATTATCATCAGTGGGTTGTCTGGTTCAGGAAAATCCATCGCTCTCAAGGTATTAGAAGATACCGGCTACTACTGCGTTGACAATCTTCCCGCTTCACTTCTGGTTGTTCTCGTCAATCATTTGCAGACGCAACATCATTCTCACGTCGCTGTCGCTATTGATATGCGTAGCGGTGACAATATTGCCATTTTGCCCAGCCAGCTTGAAATAATCGATAAAGGCATTCAGACAGAATTCATCTTTCTGAATACGCGCACTGATACATTAATACAGCGCTTCTCTGAGACACGCCGCAAACACCCGCTAAGTGAAAGAAATATTACGCTAGAAGAAGCTATCCAATATGAGCGCGAAGCACTCACTGCCGTATCGAGTCTCGGTCATCACATTGATACTAGCTCATTAAGGCCCAATGCATTACGCGCCTTTATACGAGATTTCGTCTCCAGCAAGCGAGATCCAACTCAATTAACCTTAATGTTCCAATCATTTGGTTATAAACACGGTATTCCACTGGATGCTGATTTGGTATTTGATATTCGCTGCTTGCCTAATCCTTTCTACGATCCTCTGTTAAAAGAATTAACCGGGCATGATCCAGATGTCATTCACTTTATGGAATCACAACCAAATGCTGTGAAAATGCTGCGGGATATCAGTAATTTTCTAGAAGCTTGGCTACCGGCTTATATTCAAGACAATCGAGCCTATCTTACTGTTGCCATCGGTTGTACCGGGGGACAGCATCGCTCTGTTTATTTTGTAGAAAAGCTTGCGTTATATTTTCGTGATAACGCGCATATTCTGGTACGCCATCGCAGTTTGGCAGAATACCACCAGCACTATGCTCGCAGATAATCTTCTCTTTTCCCTAACCAGCGCTGCATAAGGCACTGTGCTGCATCTGGATAAGAATGCAGCATTTCCTCAGCCACATCCCGCGCCATTTCTAACAAATCGACATCTTCTTCTAAATCAGCAAAACGCAATAATGGCACACCACTCTGGCGTGTACCAAGAAATTCACCTGGTCCGCGCAACAACAAATCTTGGCGTGCGATTTCAAATCCATCATGGTGCTCAAAAATAATCTGCAATCGTTTACGTGCCAATTCAGACAACGGTTGTTGATATAACAAAATACAAACCCCAACTGCCGAGCCTCGCCCAATGCGCCCGCGCAACTGGTGTAATTGCGATAGTCCCATGCGTTCGGCATGTTCAATTATCATGAGCGAAGCATTCGGCACATCCACTCCCACTTCAATAACAGTCGTTGCCACTAATAAGTGTATTGTTCCTTGACTAAACTCGGCCATGATCTCTGATTTTTCATGGCTACTCAAGCGCCCATGGATCAAGGCAATATTCAGCTCGGAAAAAATCTGACTTAATGTTTCATGGATTTCTATCGCTGTTTTTAGCTGTAGTACGTCAGACTCCTCAATTAATGGACATACCCAATATGCTTGACGTCCAGCTTCACAAGCTTCACGAATACGTGTAATCACCTCTGCACGTCGATGATTATCAATCAATCTGGTGATAACTGAAGATCTGCCTGGAGGAAGCTGATCAATCACCGACACATCTAGATCAGCAAAATAGCTCATGGACAATGTGCGAGGAATAGGTGTAGCGCTCATCATCAGCTGATGGGGTGTTATCTCACCCTCTCCACTCTTCATACGTAGCGCTAATCGCTGTCCTACGCCAAAACGATGTTGCTCATCGATAATGATCAATCCTAGTTGCTTGAATTGTACCGATTCTTGAAAGAGTGCATGAGTACCAATGACAAGCAAAGCAGTACCACTTGCTACCTTTTCTAATGCTTGATTACGCTCACTTTTTTTCTGACTGCCAGACAACCAAGCAATCATGATTCCAAGTGGAAGCAACCATTGCGATAATTTCTTGAAATGCTGCTCAGCCAAAATTTCAGTGGGCGCCATTACCGCTACTTGATAGCCACTTTCAATTGCTTGCAAAGCAGCCAGCGCAGCCACAACAGTTTTGCCACTACCTACATCCCCTTGTAACAATCGCTGCATTGGGTGGGGTTGGGCAAGATCTTTACTGATCTCAGCCGCTACTCGATGCTGTGCTTCCGTCAGGTCAAACGGTAATACTTCCAGCAGTTTTTTCGGCAAATTTATCTGAAGAGATAAAACGGGTGCTCGTTGGCTATGACGCTGCTGATAATGACTGCGTAACGAAAGCTGTTGTGCCAGCAATTCATCAAATTTGACGCGCCGCCAAGCCGGGTGAGTACGTTGTTGCAAACTGGCAATAGGTACCGTAGCGGGTGGATGATGCAATAACGACAAACTTTTCTCAAATGACGGCAACTGACAAGCTAATAAAAATTTGTCAGGCAAAAGCTCTTGCACAAGCCGTTGATCACGCAGCCATTCAAAAGTCTGATTAATTACACGAACAAGCGTACGCTGCGATAAACCTGCGATCGTGGAATAAACAGGGGTAAAGGTTGTCGCCAAAGCCATGCTGTCTCGCACCACTCGACATTTTGGATGCACCATTTCCAATCCATGAAAGCCGGCGCGTACTTCACCCAACACACGTAACCGTACACCAGGAGACCAGGTGGTCAGCTGACTGGTGTAGAAATTGAAGAATCTCAAACCAAGCATGCCGGTATCATCGTTTATCCGGCAAATCAACTGTCGTCGAGGACGTCCCAGCACTTCTTGCCCCACTACTATCCCTTCCACTTGCGCTGAACTTCCGGGAGCAAGCTCGCTAATAGCTGTCAGTTGCGTTTCATCCTCGTAGCGCAACGGCAAATGCAAAATTAGATCAAAATCACTCAGCAGCCCAAGTTTTTCCAGTTTATTGCGGAGTGTTTTATCCAGCGAATCAAAAAATTGCACAGTCAACGAAAAATGAATACAAATGGAGTATAAAACTACTCATCCAGTACCACGATTGCATCCATCTCCACCAGCGCATCGCGTGGTAAAGTCGCCACACCAATGGTTGCCCGGGCTGGATAAGGTTGGCTAAAATACCTACCCATAATTTCATTAACCATCGCAAAATTACCCAAATCAGTCAGATAAATATTCAGTTTTACAATATCATTCAGCCCTCCGCCACTGGCAATTACTACCTCTTGCAAATTGATAATCACTTGTTCTATCTGCGCTTCAACGCCTGATACCATTTGCATAGTGACTGGATCCAGCCCGATCTGGCCGGAAAGATAAACAGTGTCTCCATGTGTTACACGGATAGCCTGAGAATAAGTACCAATGGCTTGAGGAGCTTTATTGGTGCTCACAACTGATTTATTCATTTTGGATTCCTCAAATAATGTGATGGGCTAAAATATCTGCTGCCAGTGCCATTAGACAATTGCTTCAAATTTTAACCAAATATAAATCTATGCAAAAACTTGTTATTCACGGTGGAAAAAAACTCCAGGGCGAAATTAGTATTTCCGGCGCTAAGAACGCAGCCCTGCCTTTGTTATGCACATCATTACTCACCGCAGAACCACTGATATTGCACAATATTCCGCAGCTTAAAGATGTCACAACCATGCTCGCGCTACTCAAACAAATTGGAGTGAGCATTCTAGCAAATGACAACGGCACAGCAGAACTATCTGCCACTCACATTACTGACCCGTCCGCTTCATACGACATGGTTAAAACTATGCGTGCCGCCATTCTGGTATTGGGGCCATTACTAGCCCGAACCGGACAAGCTTATATTTCCCTACCAGGTGGTTGTGCAATCGGCGTGCGCCCGGTTGATCAACATATTAAAGGATTGCAGGCAATGGGCGCAGAAATTAGTATCGAACAGGGATATATTCGTGCTCAAGCTGATCGTCTTGCCGGCGCACATATTGTGATGGACATGGTGACCGTTACTGGCACAGAAAATCTGATGATGGCAGCCACGCTAGCATCTGGCACAACCGTTCTGGAAAATGCAGCACGAGAACCTGAAGTGAATGATCTGGCCAACTGCCTGATCAATATGGGAGCAAAAATAGATGGTGTAGGTAGTAACACTATTGTGATTGAAGGAGTGAATCAGTTACATGGATGTTCGCATGCTGTTATGCCAGATCGCATCGAGACCGGCACATTTTTAACAGCCGCAACAGCTTGTGGAGGTGATATCACGCTCACCCAAACATGTGCTGATACGCTGGATGTTGTACTGGAGAAACTTGTTGAAACTGGTGCAGAAATTGAAACTGGCACAGATTGGGTTCACTTGCGTATGCGGAAACGTCCTCAAGCAATTAACCTGCGCACAGCCCCCTACCCTGCGTTTCCTACAGATATGCAGGCACAATTCATGGCCTTAAACTGCATCGCTGAAGGCACCGCCGTCATCACAGAAACGATCTTTGAAAACCGATTTATGCATGTGCAAGAACTCAAACGCCTTAATGCAGATATTCAGGTTGAAGGTAATACTGCAATTGTGCACGGTGTCCCGCAGCTTGATGGCGCCAACGTCATGGCTACTGATTTACGAGCTTCTGCCTGCCTAATTATCGCTGGGCTGGTTGCACAGGGGGAAACAACTGTTGATCGCATCTACCATCTGGATCGTGGTTATGAACAGATCGAGCTGAAATTAGCACAGCTCGGCGCCCAAATAAAGCGTGTGCGCTAAAGAATGCTAGCATATATACAATGAGAACCAGCCAATTTGCGAATGATCCACTTTTGTTTAAATGAAACCATACTGACCCTAATTATCCTAACACCTCTTCAATTACTGTCAGATATTTTTTTATCACAATTTTTTCATCAAATTCCCGCTCCATCTTTTCCCTGCCGCGCAACCCCATGGCCGTACGTTTGGAGTGCGATAGCGCAACCATTTTGGAGATTTTGTCAGCAAGATCAACGGCATCTCGTGGCTTGCATAAATAGCCGTTCACACCGTCATCGACAACATCACGACAACCAACTGAATCCGTTGTTACAATCGGACGCGCCATTGCAGCTGCTTCCAGCAGGGTGCGCGGAGTACCCTCTCGATAGTATGAAGGCAGAACAATACAATCTGCCTGTGCAATCTCTTCTGCCACGTTATCACTCACTCCCAGATAGTGAATGACTCCCTCTGCTATCCATTCATCCATCTGCTGGCGTGAAATAGCTGCCGGGTTCTGTACATCCAAAAAACCTAGCAAACAGAAATTTGCATCCAATCCCTGTTTTTTCAGAATACGTGCTGCCTCGACAAACTCTCCGACACCTTTATCCCACAACATACGAGCAATCAGCAGAAAACGTAATGGCGTTTTACCAGATAAGGGTACGGGCGTAAAGCGATCAAGATCAACTCCAATACCGGGTAAACGATCAGCAACAGGCTTGGGAACAAGACCATCATCGATAAACAAAGCCATATCTTCATCATTTAGAAAATACGCTTTTGATGAGCGTAGTAAAGACATACGATATAACCTACTAACAAGATGGGTTAGCCAGGTTTTTTGCATAAATACCGCACCCAGACCTTCAATCGTGTTAATTACTGGAATACCACGTGCATGAGCAGCCAAAGATCCATAAATATTCAGCTTGATCGTGTATCCCAGGCAAATTGCCGGGCTTTCCTTACGTAACAATCGCAGAAAACGCAAAAAAAACAATAGGTCACGCCCCGGATGCGTTCCTTTGTTGTCCATAGATAGTGGTACATAGCGGCAACCCAATTCTGTCAGCTGCGGAGCATATTCATCTGATGGCGCAACCGCCACCACCTCATATCCTGCTGCAACCAGACCTCGAATCAAGCCGACACGAAAATTCACCAGATTCCATGTCGCATTAGCTGCGACCAATATTTTTCTATTTATGCTACTCACATTTCCCTTCAATTTATCTGAAATTCATAAAATTCTTATTCCACAACTACATTCCATGCCAAGTGGTAATTTCTGATCATACGATCCAAGCTGAAAAGATCTTCCACCCGTTGTCGTGCAGCAGTACAACGCACCTGCCAGGCTACCTCATTCTGCATAGCTGCACGCGTCTGCAGCAAGACATCAGCGAGTGCTTCCGGATTTTTGGGTGGCACCACCCAGCCAGTCTCGCCAACAATTACAGCCGCATCCCCGACATCTGTCACCACCGCCGGTGTACCACAAGCCATCGCCTCCGCCACTACGTTGGGAAATGCTTCACTGGAACTGGATAGCACATGCACATCCAGCGCATTCATCACATCAGGTATATCCATGCGCTGCCCCAATAGCTTCACTTCACCAGCCAGATCCAGCTCTGTCAGCCAGGCCATCAACTGCGCATTATTCTGATCCAGGCCACGGCCAGCCAACACACAGCAAAAGTCCACACCATGTAATTTGATAATTGCAAGCGCATCCAGCAAATTTTTATGATCTTTCAGTGGATCAAACCGCCCTATCATACCGATCAGCCAACGATCCCCCACATTCCACCCCACACGCAGCCGTACCCGCGCCTCTCTATCTATACCAAAACGAACCAGATCATAACCATTGGGAATTACTCGCAACTTATCTGCCGCATAACCCAGATCACGATGTACTTCCAGAGCCTTTTGTGCACAACAGATGATGGTCGAGGGTACTCGGGAACTAATACGGGCACACAATTTGGCTACCCAGATGGTGGAACGCCTGGACTTTTCTATATCCAGGGTAGAATGGCGAATACCCCAGAATACCTGCCTTACACCAGCGAAGCGGGCAACCACTCCCCCAACCAGATCAGCGTGATACATCCACGTTTGCACCACTTGCGGACGAACCTGACGCAGCAACCGCCACAATTGCCATAGCCCACCAAATGTAACCCGACCTCGCGGCATGTTCATACAAAACACTGGTACCCCAGCTTTACGTAATAAAGAACCGTATTTGCCCTCGTCCATCATTGAAACGACATGATGTTTGATAGTTTTATCATTAACACAAAGACGGTACAGAACAGCTTCCGCCCCCCCATCGTTAAGGCCAGAAATAATATGAATAACTTTCACTAATTACTCAATACACGAAGCTATATAACTATCAAGACACGACATAATCTGAAAACACCACAATAGTCCATTTGTATATTCGACCGATTTCAAACTCCAAAACCTAACCACGGCTGGTCAAAACGAAGAGCATAAGAAAATACAGAATAAAAAAGTATCGAAGATAAAAACGCCAATTTTCCCCATCCCTTCATAGTTAAGCCGGCTAATAACACGATAAATAAAGTGCTCTCAAAAACCCTTCCGGAAACCTCAATAAAGAAATATGCACACAGATAAAAAATAAGCACAAATACTTCAAAGGAATATCTCTTTATAAAGCTCGCCCCCTGAAAAATAAAAACAAACAGAATTGTCAGCCAAAATATAAATCCCAACCCACTGATCCCCTCTGCAGAAAAAGCATATTCATTTGCTTGCCTCGCTCCTACAGCTGCTGCCAGATACCCGACAGACAGAGTAAACAGCAGACCAGCAACAAAAAAAACTGAGATACGTAAAACACCAGATAACCTGAGCCGTGTCGTGAATTTATTCAGTACTAAAAGAATCAACACAAAGAAAAAAGATGCATGAATAAAGGGTGTCAACATCATCACCATCCAGCGCTTCTTACCGCCCACCAGAGTCCAGCCAATAAAAAAAATGGATATGGCTACCCCTTGCCGCAAGTGAATAATATAGTTTTTAACTATTTGGGGCACAAACAGAAACAGAACCAGCCACACAATATTGCCCGGATCTTTCCTCAGAAACAGGAAGGAAAATGTTGTTGCCGACATAAATATATAAAACCGGATTGCCTGCTCCGGCTCAAACACCTGTTTCATCAGTGTGTTCAATAATAACCAAAGCGGTTCATTGGCAAACAGTGTCAGCAGGCCGGCTGATGCATTAATACTAAGAATAATGTCACTATTTAAGACATAGTTCAGATAGTTATCACGATCTTTAAATACATCGATCGGGAAATTTGCCAATACCAGCCCGTACGATACAGCTAGAACCAAAGTCAAGGGCAACCATCTCTTGGATTTACTGACAGGATTTTTTATAACGACTTGGGTCTCGACTTTAACCTCTGCTACAGCTACTGACATAGTTTCTCCAATAGCTTTAGATACGCACTTACTGCCAACTCTCGTTTAAAATTATCGGCACGCTGGCGTACATCAAACAACTGATCACCTGGCGTTTCCAGCGCGGCAACCATTGCTTCTGCCAATGCCTCTTTATCCCCCACCGGTACCAACCTTCCCCACTTCTCCCCCTCTAGAATCTCATCCGGTCCACTCGGGCAATCAGTACTCACTACAGCGGCACCACAAGCCATTGCCTGAATCAGTACATTTGGCAACCCCTCCCATCTGGAAGACAGCACAAACAACCGCACACGGCTCATCCATGCGAAAGGGTTATCAGCAAACCCTGGAAGCTGGACGTTATCCTGTACTCCAAGGGACGCTACCAGCTGTTCCAGCTCCGCACGCAACTCTCCTTCTCCCAGGATTACAAGACGGCAGTCACGCACAGTACGTACTTGGGCAAAAGCATGGATCAGAGTAGAAAAATCTTTTTGTGGTGTAAGCCTTCCTACGCCCAGAATAACAGGGGGTTTACCCTCTCCCAGCCAAGGATGTTCCAGCGGCATCCTGGATTTTTCGATCAATTCTGGTGTTACCACCGGGTTGAAAATTACAGATATCCGATCACGCGGCAGGTTGATGGCATTTGCCAGATCATCCGCTACACCTCCGGATACTGCCGTCACCCCATCTGTTTTACGATAGGCCCATCGCATCATGTGTAACACCACACGCGAACGCAAATTTTTTGAAGAGCTGCCGGATAATGAAACATTGTTACGTTCGCTCACTACCAGACGGGCAGGCACTCCAGCCAGCATTCTCGCCACGACAGCAATCACATTGGCATGATTGAGCGCGGATAGCATCGCTTGAGGTCGCTCCCGGCGCAAGTATCGTACCAAGCCAGGCAAACTAGTCAGTACCCGATTGGACTGCAAATCCACGATACGCACTCCGGGTGAAACTTCAGAAAGATAAGGGCCCTCAGCACGGACCAGAACCAGATCCACCTTCAACCCTCGATCGGCAAAACCATTGGCCAGTGTAGCCATAGCCCGCTCAGCGCCACCACCACGCAGAGATGGAAGGTATATGGCGATATGCATCAGCTCCTCTCTACCGAAGACACGATCAGATCATCCACCATGAAATCTTCAGGATGGAAACTTCCCTCTACCCACGTCATGTCATTTCTCCAGTAACCGGGACAGGATAAATAACCGTGAGATGCAAATGCATAACTCATCTCTACAACCAACGGGCTACCATCAGAAAAAATAAAGTCCAGAACAAGAGATTGCGATCTGGTTTTTTTTGCCAGATCAAATGTCATCCTGATACAAGCTTCGGGAATCAATTCCGGGTCATACAGAATTTTTCCACTTCCGGATGCTCTGAAATCCCCTTCACGTACCATCCTTTTGATACCAAATGCCCTTTTTCCTATGGCTATTACACGAATATCGGAATCGTTATCAGGAACAAAATCTTGGAAATAGGCATAATTTCTTTGAACTGGCAAACGTTCAAGGGTAGGGTTCTTAATCAGTGCACGAAAGATCCCTCTGGAGATATTGAAAAAAGAAATAAAAGTCTTGTCTCTTTTAAACTGCCACCAGCGCTCACTCAGCGCGTTCCAGCGCGAAACCGGTGGAAAACCGGTGGAAAAAGCTTTATTAATAAGCCTTTCTGCTTTGTTTATATCGTTCACCAGAAAAACATTGCTGCTTCCAGCCCCCCCCCTCAACTTGAAAACCTTCGGGTACTTCGTCATCCCGGCCCACTCCAGCGCTGTAGTCCGATCAAGAAAAACGTAACTCGTAACCATAGGAACCCCTAAAGCTTCCATCAGGTATTTTTGTGTGACTTTGTCATCAAAGTGCCAACAGGTTTCAGAATTCGGGAAAACTCGAATTCCCATAGACTCCACAGCTTTTATCAAACCGCGTGCGATCAACATATCTTCAGCATAAGTCTGACTCCAGTTCCACATCAGAAACGAACAATCAGCCAATTCTTCAATGATATTGGAGGAATGACAATCAACCGTTTTGTATGGAATATTCTTTTGTTGGCAATACTCGATCCAACGATCACTGAAACCTCCTGAGCGTGCATGTATGGCTATCTTTCCTTTCATACCAGATCTCCAGCGCTAAAAAATATCTGCAGCATATTTTTTGTAAAAAAACAAACCCCACACAGCCATCACAACTCGTGCACCCACCAGCATAATCACCGCGCCATAAATCCCAAAAGCTGGAACAACACCCAGCCCTATTAAAAAAAACAGAACAGACACCCATACAGAAATCAATCGGACATACCTGTCTTTCCCAGCCAGTACCAACCCGTTATGATGAAAAGAGAGAATCATAAAATAGGCGAGAATTCCACAGCTCATCAGTCTTATATAATAAGCAACTCCAATCCCCTTATCAGAAAACAAAATCTCTGCAAGAAAATCAGAACAAACAAAGCAAAGCACGAATAGAAAAGCACCTGCCGCCAGCATCAGTTTATGAAACTTCGGAATCACATTTCTGTTTCTGGCCAAATATGGAAAAAATGCATTCGAAATTATCATCCCGGCAGAATTGAATACATCAATTACTTTTGACGCCGCACTGAAAAAGCCCACTGCTGTCGGTCCTGCAAAAACTCCCAACAGAAAGAAAGCAGAGTTGTTATACAAATTTGGTGCCAGCTGAGAAATAAAAATATCTCTTCCTTCTCTATATACGTTTTTTATTCTTTCCAGAGGAGGAAACGTATACGAGACTTTATATCGACTGGATATCCAAAAAACAGAAAAAATTGCACACCCAGCCATCGCCATCGCGTTTAATGCCGGCACCAGATAGTAATCTGATTCGTTTTTAATAAGGGAAAACATACCAATTAACATGGATAGTTTCGATGTAATGCTAATAACAGCACTTTGGTGCATTCGCTCCACGCCTCGGAAAAACCAAAGAGGAAACAAAGCTTGTGCAAAAACAAAAGCAAATGAAAATGTATATAACCAGAAATGTTGATAGAAACTGTCCACAAATAACACCACCGGGAAATAGATCAGCGCACACGCCACAACAAGCAACATGATAGCCGTCATGGTTTCACTATATACAATGGCAATTTTCTCAGAATTATCACGATCTTGCGCAATTCTTCTGACCGCTGTTATCGCAAAACCGTACTGCATCACTGCTGCGAAATATAGCGCAAAAGACAAAGCATAATTAACCAGACCAAAGCCTTCTATTCCCAATACCCTTACTAGATATGGCAACGTTATTAACGGCACTAGATAATCTAGGCCACGTACTGCGGCAAGGGATACCAGATTACCCAGCACCCTGCGAAAATCATTATTTTTGTCAATAATAGTTAAAATACGTTGATTATCAGCTGATATATGGCAACATCATACTCTTCCCAATGCTTGAAATTCAGGATTTACTTATTTATAGACAGAGAGCATCCGCATAACAAATTCTACTTGCATGATCAAATTTTCAGTCGCACCTGAAGTAGTATAACTATCCAATTAGTATAATGATATATAAATATTTTTATCGTATATTAGTCTGTACGACAGATTTTAGTACTATAATTATAGCTAATAAAATCAGGTAAATATCTTGTGTTTTTGGAATAAAATCTAAGGAATCCTCAACTCCAATCTGGTATGGCAAACTAAAATTGTTTAACAAAATACTGATTGTTTGCGTAGGCAATATATGCAGAAGTCCTATGGCGGAAGCGCTTTTGAGGAACGCCTTTATCCAATCTGGAAAAACCGGACATGTTGTTAGTTCCGCTGGTTTGGGTGCACTAGTGGATCATCCTGCCGATCCTGTGGCCTGCCAGCTCATAGCGGAAAAAGGATTTGATATTTCTGCACATCGTGCCAGACAATTAACTGATGAGATGATCCATCAGGCGGACCTTATATTGGTCATGGAGGCATGGCAAAAAAACGCCATTGAAACGCGTGCTCCCAGTGCAAGAGGTAAGGTATTTCGCTTGGGAGAATGGAATAAGACCGATATCAGTGACCCCTATCAGAAAGGTGTGTCAGAATTCACACAAGCACTGCAACTGATAGAACAAGGCGTAGCTCAATGGATGGCAAGACTATAAAAATTCGCTACCCGATTAATTTTTATCGAGTACGTTGATTCCAGAAATTAAACCACCTTCTACCCAGAAACAAAAACTGTCAATGAAATCTACCATGATATAAACATGCGACTTACGAAAACATATCCGATTTTTTTAATGTTATGCCAACTCGCTGCCTGCTCTATCATACCGGGACAACATATGAGTCCGTTTTCCCGTCAATCCAGCGTGGAAATGCCCACTCGGGAAAGTGATGAAGCCATATTAAAAAAACTGAATATCCAGACAATTAACGCCGAACTGATTATCAGGCTAGAACAAAATTCCAGTCATTACAGTCTTGCACCTGATAATGTTGCCAATCACTATTTCGATTATCGAATTGGTTCCAAAGCAATAAAAGGAGTTCCCACGATAAACGAGCCGTATACACAATATCGAGTCGGCCCCAGAGATATTCTCAATATTACTGTCTGGGATCATCCGGAACTCACTATTCCCGCTGGTGAATTTCGCTCTGCAGAAGCAGCAGGCAATGTTGTTGGAGAGGATGGCACTTTCTTTTACCCTTATGTTGGTGTGGTACAGGCAGCCGGCAGAACAGTGGAAGATATTCGTGAAGAGTTGACTGTAAGACTTTCGAAATATATAGAATTTGTTCAGCTTGATGTGCGTGTTGCTTCATATCGTAGTCAACGCGTGTACGTAGTGGGCGAAGTCACTACACCGGGAATTCAGCTGGTTAAGGATATCCCTTTGACAGTACTGGAGGCAATCAATAACGCAGGAGGCGTTACCTCCGAAGCTGATTTACGCAATATCATCTTGACGCGAAATGATCAAACTTACAGTATCAATCTGCTGAACTTATATGAAGGCGGCGATGTGACACAAAATGTATTACTTCAACACGGAGATGTGCTAAATGTGCCTGACAATGCACTGAACAAGGTGTTTGTACTGGGAGAAACAAATCACTTTGTGGCAGGTGGGGCCATTGGCCGATCGCGTAGTCTGACAATGAATAAAGCACGTATGACACTGACCGAGGCACTCAGCGAAGCAGGTGGTTTTGATCAGGAAACTTCTGATCCCGCCAGAATTTTTGTATTTCGTGGTGGACTTGGTAAACCGGAAATCTTTCATTTAAATGCTAAATCACCTGATGCCTTGTTGCTAGCAGATCGTTTTCCATTGCAACCACGAGATGTCATTTATGTGGATCGTGCGGAAGGTATCCGTTGGAACCAAATCATTGGTCAAATTCAACCGACGATCAATTTGCTTAACGCATTTGATGGTGCTTTGCGGGTCCAGCCATTCTTAAGACATTAATTCCGCGTCATTTCAATGGGCACGGTAATTTTTATAATGCACCAATATAGAAGTATCTAAATACTTTTGTATAAACAAAAATTTACATTTCATCATTTTTATGACTTATCCAACACCTGATATTCCACCTGATTCAATAAAAAATCGGTTTGATCAATTTACTGATCAAAATAACGATGAAATTGATCTAGGTGAGTTACTAAGTGTTTTGATAGATAATAAGAAAGTGATTATCATTATCACTTTCATTATTACTTTCATGGGTATCGCAATAGCACTTCTAAGTACTCCCGTTTATCGGGCTGACAGCCTGCTGCAGATCAGGGAAAATACCCCATCTATCACAGACCAGCTGGATTCGCTAACTAACTTTTTCGAAACCAAAACACCAGTTCAGGCTGAAATTGAACTGATCAAATCCAGAGCAATTTTGGGGAAAGCCATCAGAAATCTTCATCTCGACATTATTGCCACCCCAAAATTCTTTCCGATTATTGGTAAAACAACCGCAAAGTGGTTACAACGACTCAGCAATAGCGACTTGCCCTCACCTCCACCATTGGGATTATCCAGCTTTGCCTGGGGAGGCGAGCTTATTCAAGTAGATACGCTTGAAGTACCTGATGAATGGCTAAACGAAGCCATCACTTTACAAGCAATTGGACAAAACAAATATCAGCTTATTTATGACGATGAAGTTATTCTTGAAGGAACAATCGGTAAACTGACTACCCAAAAGATCGACGGCTATCAACAATCCGTCAAGCTGTTTGTTACCCAGCTGAAAGCTCGTCCGGAAACACGTTTTACACTGACACGCTATTCCAGGGCAAAAGCAATTGAAGAATTAAAAATGGTACTTTCCATTGCCGAAGTTGGTAAAGGTACCGGTATTCTCGAATTGGCTATCGAATCGGATGACAGAAAAAGGGCGGTTCAGATTGTCAATGAAATTGCCAATATTTACCTTCAACAGAGCGTTGAACAAAAATCAGCAGAATCCCAGAAAACACTGGAGTTTCTGGAAAAACAACTCCCTGAACTCAAGGAACAGCTAGAAACCGCCACCAACACCCTGAATAGCTACAGAATCCGTAAAGGTTCAATCAATCTTGATCTGGAGACACAAAATATCCTGACCAGTACTGTTGAGCTGAATACCCAGATTACACTGTTGCAGCAAAAACGGGATGAGCTGCGCCAAAAATTTACTGAATCGCATCCCAGTATCATTGCTATAGACAAGCAGATCAGTAGATTGCAGGCGCAAATTAATGCCTTTGACAGAAAAATCAGCATCTTGCCGGAAACCCAACAGATCATTTTACGCTTGTCCAGAGATGTGGAAGTTAACTCCGAACTGTATACCACGTTGTTGAATCATGCCCAGACAATACGCGTCGCCAAGGCTGGTACGGTAGGAAACGTCAGAATCGTTGATTACGCCATGTCTCCTGATCTTCCGGTTAAACCCAAAAAAATGCTGATCATAGGTATTGCACTCATGGCAGGCTTGATGTTGGGAATAGTCACTGCCTTTGCTCGCAAATCACTGAATCGCAGCGTGGAAGATCCGAATATTATTGAAAAATCTCTGGATACGCCGGTTTATGCAGCAATTCAATACAGTAAATATCAAAAACTGATTGAAAAGAAACTGAAGGGTAAATCAGCACCAGACGATCACCATCCCGTTCTTTTGGCGTTGGAAAACAAGGAAGATCTCGCCATAGAAAGTTTGCGCAGTTTGCGTACTACCCTGCATTTTGCTTTTCTGGAAGCGCACAACAACATCATCATGATTACCGGGCCAAGCCCCGGCGTTGGCAAGACATTTGTTTCAACCAACCTTGCTGTCGTAATGGCAGATGCCGGCAAAAAAATCCTGCTGATTGATGGAGATTTACGCAGAGGCATGATTCATAAACCATTGCGTCAGCATAGGGAGCAAGGGTTGTCCGAACTGATCAGCCAAGCAATTGATCTGCATGATGCGATCAAACCGATTCCACAGGCAAACATAGATTTCATTGCAACAGGTGAGATTCCACCGAATCCATCCGAATTATTACTGCATGAGCGATTTGAACAACTTTTGGGGATCGTTAGCAAACAGTACGACCTAATTATTATTGATTCGTCACCTATCCTGGCTGCTACTGATGCTGCCATCATCGGCCGACTGGCCAGTGTCACTTTGATGGTAGTCAAATCCGGCAGCCACCCGCTACGTGAACTCGAACAAAGCATGAAAAAGCTGGTACAGGCAGGCGTCAATTTAAAAGGCGTTATATTCAACGGCATTCCCGAAGCGTCATCACGCTACAGATATGGCCAATATGTATATCAGTACGATTACCGCAACAAAAAGTAACACATAAAGTTATTTTGTCTTCTTCTGTAAATTTATACAGATACGAGGTAGATCAGTGGAATTTAATCTTTTAAAGCAAACTGCTTTATTTCTCAGCTGCAGCATTCTGTCTGGGATTACCATCCGGTTAGCAATTTCTCTTGCATTGACCCATGGCATCCTCGACAAACCGGGACAACACAAACAGCACAAGCACTCCACTCCCTTCATAGGGGGAGTAGGTATCTTCATCGCGTTGCTCATTGCACTCTATTTTCTGATAGATAATTACCCAGAACACGTCACAAAATGGCTGGGCCTGACGATTAGCGCGATTATCATTTTCGGTATGGGTTTCGCAGACGATATCCTGCAACTTAACTACAAAATACGGTTTATTGTCCAGGCGATCGTTGTGCTGATTATGAGCCTAGTGAGTGGAGTGCTGTTAACCGATCTTGGTAGCATCTTGTCGGGAGAACCACTAGCACTGGGATTTTTTGCTATTCCGTTTACCCTCTTTGCCACTATTGGCAGCATTAATGCGTTTAACATGATAGACGGCATCGATGGATTATCCGGCTCTATCGCCTTAACCAGCCTCGTTTTGATCAGCATTACCGCTTTGACTGCAAGCAATCAGCCTGATTTTATTGTCGCTATCGCGCTTGCCGGTGGTACAACAGGCTTTCTGTTCTTCAATCTTCGCCGCAGATCGCAGCCTCAGGCCAAAGTATTTCTTGGTGATAACGGCAGTATGCTGTTAGGATTTCTGATTACCTGGCTTCTGATAGATCTTTCACAAGGTGAGCAGCGCGCCATTTCACCGGTTACGGCACTCTGGCTATTCTCCATTCCTCTGATGGATACCATCAGCATCATGTTGCGCCGAATCTGGCAACATAGATCCCCTTTTGAACCCGACCGCAATCATTTTCACCATATTTTGCTCGATGCAGGCTATCGTGTAAATGATGCGATTTTTACTATTGTCTCTATACATCTACTGTTCGGAATCATTGGCCTTGCCGGGTTATATCTGGGGATAGCTGAATCAGTAATGCTTATCGGATTTCTGCTGCTTTTTTCCGGATATTTTTATCTATCTCTCCATTCCTGGCATCTCATCACCGCACTGCGTTATCTCCATACGCTTCGGGGTCTCATACCGACACAAAGTCACGGTTTTTTTTTAGGCAACTATACTCCTCAAGAAGCAAAAAACCTGGTGCGTATGCTTGTACAAGAACTCAGGCCCAGCATGAATTCAATGATACACGTCATTAAAAACGAAGAATCACCAGGTGACGAGAAAAGCAAATATGCTGTCGTCGTCAATATACGGTTACTGGATATTGATGAGAAAACCACGAAAACTGAAATTGAACGTTTCGTTACTTCAGCCCAGCAACACATTAACAGACAACATGGTATCCAACTGCGCCCGTTTGTTGAGCGTAACCCACAAAATGACAGAAGGCTACAAAACCGTCGTTATTTTTTCAGGAACCGACGCATGGTAAATCGGCAGAGATCGAATCAAAAACTACTGATCTTCGAAGCTATGTTTGATCCGGATTCTATCCCCTCTACTGAACAACGTCCTGATCTCCCGGATTAACAATTTGTTGCAACGATTATCGCAATTCCCACTTTTCTAATCGAACGGGATATTCACGAAACTCACATTGTGGTATAAACCGGTAAGCATATTTTTTAAATATATGTCATATTTCAATATAATTTCCGTACAATCAAATAGCATTATTTGTCATTTTCAACCAATAATTTATCGATCAAGGAGATCGCAGAAGATGAACTTGAAATCTGGAATCAAAAATTTATTTATCATAAGCGGAGCTGTTTGGGGGTTATCCGTAGCTCCTGCTCAGGCTGATATTGTGGGTGCAATAACATTGGACATCACTAACGGCTGTTTTTCTTATGGTGCAACGGGCGCTACTGGCTGCGGCAATTCTGACACCAGTAAACTGGAATACGCTACCGGAGATTTTACATTCAGCAACACACTTTCCGGAATCTCCAACCCGGGCGCCTACGCTTATCAAGCTGCCATCAGCCTATCCGCAACAGCGCCAATCAATCCATCCATCACTTTTGGCGATACACGATCAAAATCATTCGATTCACTAGCTGATCTAACGAGTGATCCTTTGTGGGGCACTGCTTTTGGTTTTGTAAATGCTGTTATGGCTAATCCTACCGGCTCATTTTCAGCAACGATACCAACGAATCCGGCAATGGGACCATACACTGTCTCCTGGGATTACACTGCAGACGCTGGATCAGATCTAACTAGTGCGACCGGATCATTCGCAGCCTGGTCTGGTGATAACTTGAATGGCCTTTCGAGTATCTTACTTGGACAAGAACTTCCTCCTGTCCCGGTGGATTTCACACTCAATGTATCGCTTGCGGCGATAACAGCAACAACAGTTCCTGAACCCGCAACACTTGCACTGATCGGATTAGCTGTGTTAGGGATGAGCATGACACGGCGACATAAAACATATTCGTATTCAGTAGCTGTTTGAAGTTTAAATTAATCGTAGTAAAAAACGGTTTTCAGACAGAAGTCATCTGCACTGAAAAACCGTTTTTTACATTAGACTAAACAACACAAAATTAACTACTGACAGCAAATTACAAACACTCAATACAGAGGTAGAGATGAAGCATGTCTCTCAAGCAATGTACTAAATCCGCAACGACCATGAAATTTTAAATATGCAGCTTGCTTAGTCATAAAAAACCCCCAATGTGCGGGGGTTAAGAATAAATAATCACTATTATTAATTAGTTAATAGTGGGGGCGGGTTATAGCTGATCACAATCACTGCCATGCGTTCATTCAGACCCATCACTGGCACAACCAGCAGTTTCTTACCTGCCACATCTGATTTAATTGTAATAGTTTGCAAATCAAGAATATCTTGCGAATAAAGATTGGATGCTTCCTCAGTCACTAATCTTTTATCTGTGGATACCAACAGCTTGCCTTCATTGCTAATTAATACTGCTCGGTCAGTATCTTTCATTTTAACCAGTTCAGACAAATACTGATCAATCTGGTCAAGATTATTACGAATCAATTGATCTCGCACAGCCCATGCCAGCACTTGGCCAAAGCGTTGTTCTTCCTGGTTATATTGGCTATCTGCATACTCACGTGCTTTTTTAATCAGATTCTGACTTTCTTCCTCAAGTTGCAAGGCTAGCGCTGCTTGCCCTTTCTCCAACTGTGATTCAGCCTGATTAACAGCAATCTGTTTCCAAACAAATACCAACAGTAACAATCCCAGAAATACCAGAATTGACCACGAAGGCAGCTGTTTCCGCTGGAGATCAGCAATCGGCGCAAATTTATCGCCCAAAATATTGAATAATGAAGCAGGTTTGGTCCATTCAGTTTTATCCGTTGACTGATCGTTCCCGTTCTGCGTATGTTGATCCGACATGAATTGCTCCTTCGTTAAATAAATAAGTGACTTAAATGAAAACTCCTAATTATCCATCATTCTTTTGCGCAGGGAAAGCGGCGCACTCTATCCGAGGTATATTTATGCATTTATACTATAAAATTTATCTCTTTTTACAGATTCTTTCCAGCTTAAGGGTAAAATACAAGCTTTTAACCGACTCATTAATAACGTTTTCGTGAATACAAATAAAAAAACTTGGTCAGGCCGTTTTAGTGAACCCGTTGCGCAACTGGTACAGCGTTATACCGCTTCCATTGGTTTTGATTACCGCCTGGCCGAATACGATATACAAGGTTCACTTGCACACGCGCGCATGTTGGCCACCACCGGTATTATTCCGCAAGCAGATCTGCAAGCTATTGAGCAAGGATTGGCACAAATCCAAGAAGAAATAAAAAGCGGCCAATTCACATGGCAACTGGCGCAAGAAGATGTGCACCTTAATATTGAACAACGCTTAACCGCACTGACTGGCGATGCTGGTAAAAGATTGCATACCGCTCGTTCGCGTAACGACCAGGTTGCTACGGATATCCGCCTATATTTACGAGCTGCTATTGATGATATTGTTGTGCTCATCCACGTATTGCAGCACACACTGTTAGACCTAGCAGAACAACACGCGGCAACTATCATGCCAGGTTTTACCCATTTGCAAGTGGCACAACCTGTTTCATTTGGTCATCACTTGCTTGCTTACTATGAAATGTTGGTGCGCGATACACAACGTTTACAAGATTGCAGAAAACGAGTCAATCAACTACCTTTGGGCGCGGCAGCACTGGCCGGAACCAGTTATCCAATTGATCGTGAACAAGTCGCACGTGAACTGGAGTTTGAAGGTGTTTGTCGTAATTCATTGGATGCGGTATCTGATCGTGATTTTGCCATTGAATTCTGTGCCGCTGCAGCTTTGCTCATGACGCACCTTTCTCGCCTATCCGAAGAATTGATCTTGTGGATGAGTCCAGCTTTTGGTTTTATTCGCATCGCAGATCGTTTCTGTACTGGTTCTTCTATTATGCCGCAAAAGAAAAACCCGGACGTGCCCGAGTTGGTGCGCGGTAAAACTGGACGAATCAATGGTCACCTGGTTGCGCTCTTAACTTTAATGAAATCGCAGCCATTAGCCTATAACAAAGATAATCAGGAGGACAAGGAACCCTTGTTTGACACCGTTGACACTCTGAAAGACACACTCACTATTTACGCGGATATGCTCACCGGACTACATGTCAATCCTGAAGCAATGCGCCAAGCTGCATTACGCGGTTACGCCACCGCCACCGATTTGGCTGATTATCTGGTTAAAAAAGGCACACCCTTTCGCGATGCGCACGAAACAGTCGCTCAGGCGGTACGCTTTGCTGAAGAAAAAAGCTGCGATTTAAGCGATCTGTCGCTGACACAACTACAACAATTCTCTAACACAATTGAACAAGACGTGTTTGAAGTTCTGACATTGGAAGGCTCTCTGCAAAGTCGTAACCATTTGGGTGGAACGGCGCCAGAACAAGTGCATGCTGCGATCCGCCATGCTCGTTCGCAACTACCTGCTACTAGATAACCAGCTTGAAGACGCAGCACAAATTGCATCAAATAACTTTCCCTTTGTGGATAACCATCGCGACACAGATTTCGCAATTTACCCAACAAACATTTACGCCAACAGAGTTGATGACTATTGGTGGTGGATGTATCAATCAAACTTATTTGCTGCGCAGCCATGACCAACAATTTTTTATCAAACTAAATCGAGCTGAATCTTTGGCTATGTTTGAGGCTGAAGCGGCAGGATTAGAAGAAATTCTACGCTCCGCCAGCTTGCGTGCTCCTCGCCCACTCTGCAGCGGTAGCGGACACAATCACGCCTGGTTGGTGCTGGAATTTATTAATCTATGTCAACACGGTGATGCGGCGGAATTTGGCAATAAACTGGCTGCCATGCACCAATACACAGGCCAAAGTTTCGGTTGGTATCGAGACAATACAATTGGCTCAACCCCACAGTACAATACAAGCCATCATGACTGGGTAACATTCTGGCGCCAACAACGATTAGGTTATCAACTGCAGCTGGCGCAAACAAACGGCTATACTGGTCTACTGCAAACGCTCGGTGAGCAGCTGGTATCCAAATTACATCATTTTTTTGCTGGTTACACGCTCACACCATCGCTCCTACATGGTGATTTATGGAGCGGCAACTATGCTTTTGCCACTGATGAGCAACCTGTAATTTTTGATCCTGCAGTATATTATGGCGACCGTGAAACCGATCTGGCGATGACAGAATTGTTTGATGGATTTTCATCCGATTTTTATGCAGCCTATCGCGCTGCCTGGCCATTGGAAGCTGGATACAGCACACGCAAGCAACTTTACAATCTTTACCATGTTCTCAACCACCTCAATTTATTTGGTGCGCATTATTTGAGCCAGGCAGAAACTATGTTGAAGAAACTGCTGGCTGAACTTGGCTGAATTACCTCAAATAATAAATTTCCTGCGTATGTATTTGTCAAGCAAACGCAGTCACCATAAAATTAGCTTAAAAAGCGGCCAATATGATTAACCAATAAAATTTTCTTACCACATTAACCTACACGAATACTCATTAACCCAATCAAGGATCATCAAATATGAGCACAACCAATATCCTCAAACATCTAGAAAACTTAGAAAAACATTTGGCAGAAGAGCATCCAGATAGCCCCGTATTAACCAAAGCAGTACATAGTTTCAGAAAACTGGATGGCGTAGCCCAAGCGCTTGGATTATTAGAATTAAACGAATCTTACGCAACCTATGTTACCTGGTGGCCAATGATTGCAGTATTAGGCACATTCTCATCGGGCAAATCCACATTTATCAATTCCTATCTTGATCTGCCTTTGCAACGCACAGGCAATCAGGCTGTTGATGATAAATTCACTGTTATCTGCTACAGCCAGCATGATGAAATCAAGACATTACCAGGTGTTGCACTAGATGCGGATCCACGTTTTCCTTTCTATCAAATCAGCCACAACATTGAAGAAATTGCTGAATCCGGACCACAGCGCATTGATGCTTACATTCAGCTTAAAACCTGCCCCTCAGAAAAAATCCGAGGCAAAATTCTGATAGATTCACCAGGATTTGACGCAGACAGACAACGTACCTCAACACTACGTCTAACTCAGCACATCATTGATTTATCTGATCTGGTATTGGTCTTCTTTGACGCGCGTCATCCAGAACCTGGCGCCATGAAAGACACACTAGAATACTTGGTCGCTGCTACTATCAATCGTCCAGATGCCAATAAATTCCTGTATGTTCTTAACCAAATCGATGTCACCGCCAAAGAAGATAATCCGGAGGAGGTGATTTCTGCCTGGCAGCGCTCGCTGGCGCAAGCAGGTTTACTTGCCGGGCGTTTCTATCGTATTTATGACAAAGGCGCAGCTATCCCTATTGATGATCCACAAGTTCGCGAACGCTTCGAACAAAAACGCGAGGAAGATTTAACTGATATCAGTACTCGCATGCAACAAATCGAAGTTGAACGCTCTTACCGAATTGCCGCAATGCTTGAACAAACCGCTAATACCATTGAAACCCAGGTAGTTAGCAGATTGGAAACAGCACTTGAGAAATGGAGAAGCCAGGTATTCACATCCGATGGCATCCTGTTTGGCTTGCTGGCAATACTCGCAGCTGTCACTTTAACCATGACCGAAAATTGGCATTTGGTTAAAAGCTGTATTGCAGGCATTTCCAACGGCAGCATATTGTCCATTCTCAGTGGATTAATTATTTTGGGCGTCCTTGGCTACATTCATTTTTTCGTACGTAAAAATGTTGCGCTACGTATTCTGAAACAACTAGCTGCTGAATTTAGCCATGACCACACTGCTTCCAAGCAAATTGTCCGCGCTTTCAGAAAAAGTACTGCTGGTTATCGTCCCATGTTTCTTAAAAAACCAGCTGGTTGGAATACGACTAATCAAAGGATCTTGGCGGAAGTAAAAGCAGATGCCAATGATTACATCCAGATGTTGAACGATCAATTCACCGATCCATCTGGTCATCAAGAACCTGAACAACAACAAGCGCAACAATCGAATTCTTTGCAAGAATCATCGGAGCCAGAACAAACACAGGAACAACAAACTGAAAACAGCAACGCTCAGCAAGAAGATACGCTAGTGAGCAGATTGATGGAAAAATAATCTGTAGACCTGCATATAAGCGGATAGCCAATAAACATAAGCATTCATTTGTTTGCTATCCGCACGTACAATCTTTCGCTACTTCTCATCACAGTATGCGGTTTCAAGGTGAAATAACACATCTTTCCCAAAAATGGCTAGGCGTGGTGCGGCATCCGAAAAATGAGCTTTCCTACTTCGTTGCTGGAACATGGCCAGGTGATATTGGTGAATTTGAAACAACTGATCGTACACTTAACAACAAAAAATATGGCTATGCCCGATTAACACATCTTATTCATCCCTCTCCTCAACGCACTACGCCTGCCTGTCAATTCTTAGGTTTTGGTGACAATGATTGCTCCGGATGTCCATGGATGATCGCCGATTATGCTAGCCAGCTGGAGCATAAACGTAACCACTTTCTTTACGCGATGCGACGCATTGGTTTTAACTCTGAAGCCATGCAGGTTAGTGCGATACATCCTGCACCTAAACAGTTTGGCTATCGAAATCGTTTTCAGGTCAAAACAGATGGCAAACAGCTAGGGTTTGTTGCAGAAGGTTCACACACGATCGTATCCATTGAAGATTGCCCGATTCTCAACACGACTTGTCGACAGCAGCTACACACTCTACAACAGCAATTGCCCAACCCACAATGGGCACCAGCATCTGGTTACGATTGGAATTTTATCGATCTAGATGATCAACCAAGCAACCAGCCAGTTGCTATTAATTGCAAGCGACCCTTTTGCCAGGGAAACCATGCACAAAATTTATGGATGAAAGCCTGGCTCAAGGAACAGTTAGCTCAACATAATCGCTTGCATAAAATTATCGAGCTATTTTGCGGATCAGGTAATTTTACGGAAATCCTGGCACAAACCGGCTGCCTGGCATCCAGGCTCGAGCTATTGATCTCTATCATCCTTCTACCTGGAGGACTCTCAGAAAGCACATCAAGGATGCTGATACCTTGGTGTTGGATCCACCTCGCTCCGGATTAAAGAACAGGCGTGGATTTTGTGAATATTTTGCTGCTCTGCGAACAATCTACTATATTTCTTGCGATCCACTTTCATTTGCTCGAGATACCTGGTTCTTTTACGAAAATGGCTGGAAATTCAAAACCATACAGTTAATTGATTTGTTTCCACATACGCCTCATGTTGAGATTTTGGCTATATTGCATAAAAACTAACTGTTTTTTTTAAATGCGTACTGCAGCTCGCCTTACCGAACCAAATGCTTGATCTAAAATACAACCCGCCATCTCCTGTAATGGCACCACTTCATCTACCGCACCCACCGCGATTGCTTCCCGGGGCATGCCAAACACCACACAAGTTGCTTCATCCTGCGCTAGATTATAAATACCAGCTCGCTGCATC
This sequence comes from Nitrosomonas stercoris, assembly GCA_006742785.1. NCBI lineage: Bacteria > Pseudomonadati > Pseudomonadota > Betaproteobacteria > Nitrosomonadales > Nitrosomonadaceae > Nitrosomonas > Nitrosomonas stercoris. The sequence continues at coordinate 2,131,964 of AP019755.1, forward strand.
GCCAACATACCCGCCGCACCATCCTTGCCCATACCTGTCAAAATAACGCCAACAGCATTTTTTCCGGCATGCTCAGCTACCGACTGAAACAACACATCCACTGAGGGACGATGACGATTAACCGGATCTGCCTGACTCAATTCAGTGACATAGTTGGCTCCATTTTTTTTTAGCAGCAAGTGAGAATGTCCTGGAGCAATATAGGCATGACCAGGCAACACTCGTTCTCCTCCTTCGGATTCCTTGACTCGAATTTTGCATAATCGATTGAGCCGTTCGGCAAAAGAACGTGTAAATCCTGGTGGCATATGCTGCGCAATCAGGATGCCCGGACAATCTGAAGGTAAATTTATCAGCACATCCTTGATTGCTTCAGTTCCTCCTGTCGATGCACCAATAACAATCAATTTTTCGGTTGATACAGCATGACGTTGCGGAATTTGAAGCGTTTTGCTACTCGTAGCATTCGTATTGTTAGGTTCCAGATGACGCACACGCGCCACGCTGGCAGCGCGTATTTTACGGGCAATCTCATCACCATAAGCTTCGAGACCGTGGCTAATGTCTATTTTAGGTTTGGCCACAAAATCAACAGCTCCCAGCTCAAGCGCACGAAAAGTTACCTCTGATCCCCGTTCCGTTAAAGTAGATACCATTACCACTGGCATAGGACGTAATCGCATCAATTTTTCCAGAAAATCCAATCCATCCATTCTGGGCATTTCCACATCCAGCGTCAGCACATCCGGATTTAATGTCCGAATCATTTCTCTTGCCACTAACGGATCCGGCGCTGCCCCAATCACTTCCATATCGGGTTGGTGATTAATAATTTCAGTCAATAATTTGCGAATCAAAGCCGAATCATCAATAACCAATACGCTGATTTTTTTCATACATTCGTCCTCAACATTCAGGAAAATTTCACCTATATTTCCGATTGCACCGATGACAGCAGTTGCTGACTATATTTCCGCTCTCACTCAGAAATAGTATCGTTGCGTAATACATACAGCTTTTTTAACAATATTCGTCCATTTTCAGGAAAAAAATAGATCTTGCGAGGATATAAACCCTCCAGATCTGCTGCCAGAATAGAAATATCATGTGCTGCCAGATAATTTTTTACAAAACGAGCATTTTGTGAGCCAATTTCCGATGTAGTCATCGCGGGATGTACATTCCCGCCTCCAAATACCTTGGCTACTAAATTTCGCCTATACGCACCACTTTTTAGCAGTTCATGAATTAAAATATCCATCGCATATTCACCAAACCGGGCACATTCAATAGAAAATCCATCATCATTTTTTCTGTCTGGCAGCATAAAATGATTCATGCCACCTATCTTGCTATGTTGATCATAAATACAAGCTGAAACGCATGAACCCAGCACCGTGCTGAGCACCATATCTTTGCTAGTTATAAAATACTCTCCCGGCAACAGTTTGACTACTTCCATATTTAGGTATGGATCAAAGTACAAATTAGACGCAAACTGAGAGTCAATCATGGATCAGGCTTACTAATGTCATTGAGTAACCGGCTCATAGACGGTTTTACCAACAAGTTTGACCAAGTCAGAAGCATGATGGAACACTTCCGAATGCCCCATGAAAATCAAGCCATGGCGATCTAACAAAGGTATAAATTTCTGTAATACTTGATATTGTGTCGGTTTATCAAAATAAATCATGACATTACGACAAAAAATTGCATCAAATGGCCCATACATAGGCCAGTTGCTATCCAGCAAATTAAGCTGCCGAAAAGTAATCAAATTACGCAACTCTGGCCTCACTCGGGCATAACCAGCAGCACTATTTTTCCCTTTGAGAAAAAAACGTCTGATCCTTTCGGTTGGCATGGATTCCAGTTTTTCCAGCGGATAAATTCCTTCACGAGCCGTTGCCAATACATTCGTTGCAATATCTGTCGCGAGAATGCGCACGGGTGGCTTCAATGAATCAAAAGCTTCCATCATCGTCATAGCTAGTGAATAAGCCTCTTCTCCTGTAGAAGCTGCACTACACCAAAGCTTTACAGATCGCCCAGATTGATATTTTTTTACATGCTCAGCTAGTATCGGAAAATGATGCGCCTCTCGAAAAAAAGCAGTCAGATTGGTTGTCAGAACATTGATAAAGAATTCCCATTCCAGATTTTCATCATCCTCTTCCAATCGTTTCAAGTATTCTCTGAAACTTGTTGAGCCTGTTGCACGTAAACGTCGTGACAAACGGGTATAAACCATCTCTTGTCTATTTTCAGCCAGAGCAATACCGGCGCGCGCATAAATCATCTTCTTGACACATTCAAAATCATGTGCAGAAAACGCATATTCCCGCGTATTTTGTTCACTTGATATACGTACGTTCATGGTAAGTAGCTGAATAATCGAATCTTCCGATCAGTTATTGTTGTAATGTGTGAACCTGATTTCATCTTGGTAAATCATGCAAGCTCAACCTCATTGCCGCGAACTGCAACTACCTCCCCGTCATCGCGAGCGGCAAAGCTGCATGGCGATCCAGTCCTTCTGTTACGACTATCGCTGGATTGCTTCATACCTGACGGCATTCGCAAAAAGAGCGTTTTTGTCATCGCGAAGAGTGAAGCGACGCAAAAATCTATAAATTACTACCCGTTTTACCCAGGAAAAGGAAGATATACGTCCTGTTTCATGTCAGAACTCTTCCCAATCTCCGTCGGTACCAGTCGATCTTGGTACAACATAACCTCTACCTGACTTTTTTTCCTGATGTCTAGTTGATGATTTTTTAGCTTGAGCTAATCTTTCTACATTGGTTGCACGATTGGGACCACGTCGTTCAACAAAAGATGAATTAGCTATTTGACTGGATGATGTGCTTGGCTCTACCTTAAATACTTCCACAGTATGCGTCAGCTGATTTGCCTGTTCGCGCATAGATTCAGCGGCGGCTGCAGCTTGTTCGACCAGCGCTGCATTTTGCTGAGTAATTTCATCCATCTGTGTGATCGCCTGATTGACCTGCTCAATTCCCTGGCTTTGCTCCAGTGAAGCAACCGAAATCTCACCCATGATATCTGTCACATGCTTGACTGACTGCACAATTTCATCCATGGTTTTACCAGCTTGATCCACCAATTGAGTACCATCTTCCACTTTTAGCACCGAATCATTGATCAGTTCTTTGATCTCTTTAGCTGCCGCCGCTGAACGCTGTGCCAGTGTCCGCACTTCGGTTGCCACTACCGCAAATCCACGCCCTTGTTCACCGGCTCGCGCCGCTTCCACCGCTGCATTGAGCGCAAGAATATTAGTTTGGAAAGCAATACCATCAATCACGCTGATAATGTCGACAATTTTCTTGGAGCTATCATTGATTGCGCTCATAGTTTGCACCACTTGCCCTACCACCTCTCCACCTCGCACAGCCACACCAGAAGCAGAAGTTGCCAACTGATTAGCCTGACGAGCGTTATCCGCATTCTGTCTAACAGTTGAAGTCAATTCCTCCATACTGGCAGCAGTTTTTTCTAGATTGGCGGCTTGCTGTTCTGTCCGTTGCGACAGATCGGTATTCCCATCTGCAATCTCTTTTGAAGCGGTACCAATTAAACTGACTGCTTCTTTAATTTGCACTACGATACCGGTTAATTGCGTAATCGTTAAATTGGAATCATCCTTTAACCGCCCCAGCATTCCCTGGTAATCACGGGTAATCTTCTGCGTTAAATCGCCTCTTGCCATGGCCTCCAATATAGTGACCAATTCATTCAGTCCCTGAGAAGTGCTTTCCATTAATCGATTAATTTCTTCCGCCAGCTGCTTGAAAAATCCTTCCTTGCCAACCAAAGTCAGACGTTTGCTGAAATCACCTGCTACACCTGCCTGCACAATACCCATGATCTCTTTTTCGATGGTTAACTCCTGAGTGCAATCACGCCACTCAATTACCGAACCAGCACGCTCTCCAGATTCATTGGAAACAGGCATCAATATTAGCGAATAGGTTTGTTCGCCAATTTTGATGTTATCGATCTGCTGCTGCTTGGTTAACTCACGCAAATGCTTTTGTAACGATTGACGTATTTTCTGCTCAGTTGCTTCATTTGATAGGATTTCACGTACCATCCGGTTCATGAAAATAATTGTTCCGGCATTATTGGCGATCATCACGGCGGAAGTAGCGATATCCAGCGCATTACGCACACGTAAATTTTCCATATTCATACGCTTGGTTTCAGTAAAATCTACTCCCGCACGAATCTGCATGGATTTAAGCGCTTCGGTCAGCTTTCCGATTTCATCATCGCGCTCGATTGTGATCTGAGAGGTATAATCGCCTTGCGCCATTCTGTCCAAATGATGAATCATGGTACGCAATGGTTGATGAATACGGCGATATAACAACATGCCCATGCCACCCGCCAAACACACACTCAATCCCATTCCAGCCCACGCCAGAAGCGACTGATCTTGCATCATTAACTGTGCTGAACCCGCCATTACCAGCAACGGGACAATGCCAAATCCGGCAATTCTGGTTTTCAGATCAAGGTGATGGAGCTTTTCACACAATAATCCTAAGTAGCTATCAGTAATTATTTTACCGGCCACAATCCCTACCTTTGTCGTGCCTTCCCGCATCTGGCGATACAGTATTTCAGCTGACTGAATTTGGTCACGGGAAGGTTTGTTACGCACAGACATATGGCCCACCACCCGGCCTTGTTCCTTGATGGGCGTAACATTGGCGTATGTCCAGTAATAGCCGCCATCTTTGCTCCGGTTCTTGACAACACCGCTCCATGGCCGCCCCTGTTTGAGTGTCGTCCAAAGATCCAGATAAACAGCAGAAGGAATATCTGGGTGGCGAATAATGTTATGTGCTTGCCCAACCAACTCTTGTTCAGTAAACCCACTAATTTCGATAAAAGGATCATTGATATAGGTAATGACTCCCTTGGGGGTAGTTTTGGAAACGAGGAATTCTCCATCCTTCATTTCATGTTCCACGTTGGTTACTGGCAGATTAACTCTCATACTCGTATTTCCTCAAACGATTGTTTTATCTTAAAATTCTTCCCAATCTCCATCCGTACCTGTCGGAGCCGTTATTGCAGCGCTCGCAACGACTGTTGCTTTTTTCTGATGCTTGGCTTGGGGTAACCGCTCAACGTTGGTTGCTCGATTCGGACTGCGTCGTTCAACAAGTGGCGCCTTACTGGAATGAGGAGAAATTTCTCCCTGCTCCAATTTGAATACAGCTACTGCATGCGTTAATTGTTCTGCCTGCTCGCGCATAGATTCCGAAGCGGCTGCAGCCTGCTCCACCAATGCAGCGTTTTGCTGGGTGATTTCATCCATCTGCGTGATGGCCTGATTCACTTGCTCAATTCCCTGACTTTGTTCCTGAGAAGCAGCCGAAATTTCACCCATGATGTCTGTCACGCGTTTGACGGACAATACAACTTCCTCCATAGTTTTACCGGCCTGATCCACCAATTGAGTACCGTCCTCAACTTTGTGCACCGAATTACTGATCAATTCCTTGATCTCCCGCGCAGCCGCTGCGGAACGTTGTGCCAGTGTGCGTACTTCAGTTGCCACCACTGCAAAGCCACGGCCCTGTTCGCCGGCTCGTGCCGCTTCCACCGCTGCATTCAGCGCCAGAATATTGGTCTGGAAAGCAATGCCATCAATCACACTGATAATGTCAACCACTTTTTTGGAGCTATCATTAATTGCACTCATGGTCTGCACGACTTGGCCCACTACTTCTCCTCCCTTCATAGCCACATCAGAAGCAGAAGTTGCCAATTGATTAGCCTGGCGCGCGTTGTCTGCATTCTGTCTGACAGTTGAAGTCAGTTCTTCCATACTGGCAGCCGTTTCTTCCAGATTGGCCGCCTGTTCTTCAGTACGCTGGGAAAGATCAGTGTTGCCATCGGCAATTTCTCTGGAAGCGATATTAATCAGATTAGCAGCCTCCTTGATTTGCTGAACGATACTGGCCAGTTGTTCAATCGTGGTATTTGAATCCTCTTTCATGCGCGCAAACATACCCTCATATTCACGCGTAATTTTCTGTGTCAGATCACCACTTTCCAGCGCATCCATAATGCGGATGACATCTTCCAGGCTGGTTTCGCAAGTTTGCATCAACCGGTTCAGATTGGATACCATGCTATGAAATTCATACTGATATTGATCGGCATTACCACGATATGAAAAATCTCCAGCAGCTGCTCCTTCCGCCAAGCGCTTGATCTCGCTGTTAATTGCCAGCAAGCTGGTTTTCACCTTGTCTACTGCCTCAGTAACCTTTGCCTTTTCACCTGGCAAGCGATCCATATCGACTGACAAATCCCCTTGCGCATAATGGGATACCACCTCTACTACCCGCATTTTGACGGCAATATGGCCCGCTACCGTGTCATTAATGACACTAGCCATTTCTCCATAACTGCCCGGAAATTTTTCAACAGGAAGTTTATAACTGATTGCACCCGCTTCATGTTGCCGCTGCATCTTCTTCTGAGCAGCGGCAAAACTGTTTAGCACTTCCACCATTTTGTGCATGGATTGCAACAGTACGGAAATTTCATCACGACCGGTTACTTTGATACGCTGATCCAAATGACCATTGGCAATGCCATCCGCTACGTGTACCGCCTGATTAAGTGAACGACTGATAGTACGAATCAACACAACACCGATACCACCTGCCAGCAAGATTCCCAGCGCGATCAACAATACCGTTGCAATAATTGAATGAGAGGTGTTTGATTGCAGAGATTCATAAGCCTGAGAAACCAGCTGATCTTGCATCGTAACTAATTGCGACAGCGAGGCACTTAACTCATCATATTTGGGAGAAACATTCGTTCTTGCACTGATACCAGCAGCTTCAAAATCCCCCTTGATCGCCAGATCAAGCGCCTGATTACGTGCTGCCTGATAAGTTTTGAGGTGTTCTACAAAACGGGTAGCTAGTTGTTGTTCTTCCGGGGCGATATAGGTTAGATTGTACTGACGCCAATGTTCACTTAATGCAGTGTCATCACTGATAATACTGGCTGCACGCTGACGCGTATCCGCTACGTCACGTGAATTCACGGAAAGAATGGTGTTGACACGTATCCGTTGCAAAATTTCTGCAATGTGGGAAAAATGCTGCAACGCAATGACGCGATCCTGATAAATGGTTTCGACTTCTGCTTTGGATTGATTCAAACCATATAGCCCTACCGCTCCCACACTAATTAACGACAGAGACATCAGACCAATAATAAGTAAGAGTCGTGATTTAATCGTCATGTTGTGCAACATTTTTGCTCCTGATATTAGTGATTTTTTACGTAATCAACCAGTAAAGTAACTTAACTTTAAAAATACTGATTCATCGTCATGGCCAACAACACACGACAATTTACAAAACTATTTATCTGCCTGCTCCAGCAGACCCATTTCTGAACTACTCATCAATTTCTCAATATCCACCAGAATCAGCATGCGTTCTTCCAAGGTTCCCAGCCCGATGATGTATTCAGTGTCAATTACTCCGCCAAATTCTGGAGCAGGACGCAGTTGCTCCATATTCAGATGAATTACATCAGACACACCATCCACGACCACACCAATGATCCGTCCGGATAAGTTGAGAATAATTACCACAGTGAATTGATCATAATGCGCTGTGCCGAGATTGAATTTGATACGCATATCAATAATTGGCACGATGACACCGCGCAAGTTGATGACACCTTTGATAAATTCAGGTGCATTAGCGATATGTGTAATCGTGTCATAACCACGAATTTCCTGAACTTTCAGAATTTCGATGCCATATTCTTCTTTTCCCAGCCGAAATATCAGAAACTCATCACATGAAAGCTCCTGTATCGCACTGGTTGCCTCGCTAGTTGTGGCATCAGCATCCTGGGTTTGTGTCAACAACATGATTTACTCCTCAATAGTGTGCCTATAAACATAGATGTGACTGTAACGGCTTCTTTTGTGAAAATTTGATGCATATCATCATGCAGCATGGGTTATTTTCCGCTTGACGACATTCACTAATCCAACCGCATCCAGTATTAGAGCCACACTGCCATCTCCCATGATTGTTGCACCGGAAACACCTGCCACACGACGATAATTGCTTTCCAGACTTTTAATAACGACTTGGTGCTGCCCCACCAGTGCATCTACAAACATGGCCGCTTTACTTCCTTCAGCATCGAGAATCACCAGAATGCCCTCATGCATATTCTTTACAACTGGCTCCAGATTAAAAATTTCATGCAGTGCAATCACCGGTAAATATTCGCCGCGCACCTGCACGACACGCCCTTGGCCACGTATGGTGCGGATATCCGCTTCTGCGGGTTTGAGAGATTCAGTAATATAGGTCAACGGAATAATGAAGAGTTGATCGCCTACCGACACGGACAATCCATCCAGAATGGCAAGTGTCAAAGGCAAACGAATCGAGATCTTGGTACCTTTTCCTATCATCGAATCAATTTCTATGCGTCCACCCAAACCTTCGATATTACGTTTGACAACATCCATACCCACGCCACGGCCGGAAACATCCGTTACGACTTCTGCCGTGGAAAAACCTGCTTCAAAAATCAACATCCAAATGTCACGATCACTGATGTCTTCACTTATTGGCAATCCGCGACTGCGTGCTTTTTCTAGAATTTTTTTCCGGTTAAGCCCTGCTCCATCATCCATCACCTCAATAACCACACTGCCACCCTGGTGAGAAGCCCTCAGTGTGATTGTGCCGTGAGCTGGTTTGCCCAGCGCTTTCCTTTTTTCTGGTGTTTCAATCCCGTGATCGAGACTGTTACGAACCAAATGCGTAAGAGGATCGGTAATTTTTTCAATCAATCCTTTATCCAGCTCAGTACCTTCACCAATCGTTTTAAGCTCGACTTGCTTATTAAGCTTGGAAGCAACATCTCTTACTACACGAGGAAAACGACTGAATACGAAGCTGATGGGCATCATGCGAATCGACATCACTGCTTCCTGCAGATCGCGCGTGTTGCGTTCGAGCTGATTTAAGCCATTGAGCAATTTTTCAAAAATGACTGGATCGATCTGACTCGCAGTCTGCGCCAACATAGCCTGGGTAATGACCAGCTCACCCACCAGATTGATCATCTGATCCACTTTTTCCACACTGACACGAATAGAGGAAGATTCACTACTGCTTGATCCCGTATGACTAGCCGCTGATTTACGCTGAGATGAGGAAGGAGGTTTACTAGCTATTTGTGTTTTTTGTGTCAGAGCAGAAGTAGGAACTTTATCATCAGGCGACACAGCTTCCTGTTGTTCTGATGAAACTGGTATCTGCTCAGCTTTTGCTTGCTCGACTATTGGTTGCTTTGGTTGTTCATCCACCCCAATAGATAAATGAGCTGGATCGACCAGAAATGCCAGCGACTCCCAAATATCCTCTTCACTTTCCGCCGTTGCAAGGCGCAAGATACACACTGCTTCATCTGCTGGATCGCTTATAACCTCCAGCTGACCCTGTTGCGCCAGATCGGACAACAGTTTATCCATGACCGGCTTACTGAGATCTGCACAATTGAATTCAATTCGATAAGGAATCACCTCTTCATTCACAGATACAGTTTCCGGCGAGCTTGCTGTTTGTGGCATACTTGATACTGATGTAGAAGCATCTTCTTCATCAGCTACTTCACCGGCTGATAATGCCTTTAACTCACTAATGATGGCCGCCACTTCTGCTGCATCGGCAGAGCCTTCTCCACGATGTTCATTTAACTGGTTGACCAATATATCTCGGGCGCGCAAGAAAGTATCAATCATCTCCGAACGCAATTCCAGTTCATCTTTACGCAGCTTATCCAACAGAGATTCAAGTACATGTGTCAGCTCTGTCATATCGGTAAATCCGAATGTGCCGGCACCACCCTTGATAGAATGCGCTACACGAAATATAGCGTTTAAATCTTCCGGATCAGGTGCAGCGATATTGAGTTCAAGCAGGCGAATTTCCATTTCTTCCAACAGTTCGCCCGCCTCTTCAAAAAATATCTGATAAAATTGTTCAAGATCAGTGCTCATACAGCTCCCCTTAAGATTTACAATAGCTTACTGCGACTCAATAAACCCGTAGCCGCAAACAAACGCATAAATCTCCTTCTTTTCTGGCTGCTCGAAAAAATGCCATTCTCAGGCCAGCAAAGATTCTCAGGAACCTCATTGAATTGGTCCCTGTTCCCTTGTACTATTCTTATTTAGTCAGTTTGTTTGTGCCTAAAAGATCCACATAAAAATCATCAAGAATGGAAATGACTGAACGCACCTACATTATTCGACAGCAAGACAGGAAAACAGCCACAACGTTTATTGATAACCAACTCAATAAAAATCCACAGTGGCTGGGGGTAACAGAAGCGCAATATAATGCGGCAAAGCAGGAATACCTTGTATCTAAAACCAGTCCGACCAGTTTTAATACTTGGTGCCAAAAATGGCTAAAGGAAACTCAGTGGGCAGAGATTAGAAAAGCAATCAACACGAATAAAAATCATGAAGAAGAAAGATGGAGATACATAGAACCACACAAAACCATCAGTGTAACTCACCACGCCTGGGAAATTCTTTCTACCCTTGCACTGCAAGACCAGCTTTCTCCTTCCGAAGTGATTATCAATCGTTTGGGAAAGAAACTTATAACCAGCGGTTCTCCAACTAAATCACGCTATAATCAGAACAATTGACACTTTCTTAACGTGTTAACCAGTTTCCATGCACGGTTAACACATTGCCAATCTGCTTTTGACAAGAATGACACAATCTTCGGTGCTGACGATTCCTCTAATTGCTTGTTTGAATCACCTAATCAGACGATCTGATCTGTCCCGGCAACAATTACAGCTTCATGTAAACAAGGTAGTGCATTTCCATATTGAATCTCTGGTTTGTCTCTATGGCATCCTGACGTCAGAGGGCTATTTTGAAGCAGTAATCGGTAATGAATCTCCGGCCGTCACTCTTGAACTACCAGCTGAACTTGTACCACGCTTTATTGCTGGTGACCCAACTGTATTTCACGAAATAACTATCAGTGGTGATACAAAGCTAGCCAACCATTTGCTGTACTTGGGTAAATTATTTCAGCTCGAAACTGCTGAATGCTTAAATACAGTGACAGGAGACATACTGGCCCACCGAATTATTTTGATAGGGCAAAAACTGGTACATCATCAGCTAAACAATACACGGGCCCTTTCACGCATATTCAGAGAATTCATGACTGAAGAGCAAGCAACCGTCATAAATTATGCACAGTTTCATCAAGCTAGTTCTGAAATAGAAACGTTACAGCAACGGATTTTACAGCTTGAAAAGAAGATTGGTGATCTGACTGCGTTTCTGTCAACCACACAACAACAGCATCAATCTGTCAATTCCTGACCCATTAACAATCAAGTACTACGTATAAATACATACCTACCTATATACTACGCAGACATCACCGCTAATCTTATTGGATCACAAACTATTTCATGCATTTTTTCCGCCTGCTCAAAATTATTCTAATTGCTTATCGTTTTGGTCTGGATGAAATTCTATTGAGCCAACTACGTCTGCGCATACTTAAACTATTCTTACTGCGACCATTTCGACCTCAACTTAAAAAACCGCGTGCTGTTAGATTACGCTTGGCGCTGGAAGCATTGGGGCCCATTTTTATTAAATTTGGACAAATGCTATCCACCCGTCGCGATCTGCTCGCTCAGGATTTTGCTGACGAGCTCGCCATGCTGCAAGATCAGGTGCCACCATTTCCCTCAGAACAAGCGCTTAAAATACTAAAATCTGTCTATAAAAAACCAGTTAATGAAGTTTTTCTTGAGTTTGATGACAAACCAGTTGCCAGTGCATCTGTTGCCCAAGTGCATTTTGCTGTGTTGCAAGATGGCACCCCGGCAGCTGTCAAGATATTACGTCCCTCTATCGCACCTGTTATTGCACATGACGTTGCGTTGATGGAAGCAAGTGCACGATTACTTGAATCCATTTGGCCTGATGGTAAACGATTAAAGCTACGCGAAGTAGTCGCTGAATTCGCACGACACCTAGATGATGAGCTAGATCTCATCCGAGAAGCAGCTAACTGCAGTCAACTACGACGTAACTTTCTCAATTCTCCATTATTATTGGTACCAGAAGTATATTGGGACTACTGTCACCCGGAAGTAATGGTTATGGAACGCATGATCGGTACGCCCATCAGTCACGTGGAAACATTACGCAAGAAAGGTATAGATATTCCCCAGCTTGCACGCATGGGGGTAGAAATTTTTTTCACCCAGGTTTTTCGTGACGGATATTTTCATGCCGACATGCATCCTGGCAATATTTTTGTTGGCGACGATGGACGTTATATTGCGGTCGATTTCGGTATCATGGGTGCTTTAAGCGAACAAGACAAAAATTATCTGGCACAAAATTTTCTGGCGTTCTTTCGTCGTGACTATCGTCGTGTTGCACAAGCACATATTGAAGCGGGTTGGGCACCCAGAAATACACGAGTGGATGATTTTGAAGCTGCTATCCGAGCAGTTTGTGAACCTATTTTTGATCGCCCTCTCAAAGAAATCTATTTTGGACGCGTCCTGCTGCGTTTGTTCCAGGCATCACGCCAATTCAACGTGGAAATCCAACCTCAACTGGTTTTGCTTCAAAAAACTTTGCTCAATGTGGAAGGATTAGGGCGTGACTTAAACCCCGAGCTTGATCTCTGGAAAACTGCCAAACCATTTCTGGAGAACTGGATGGCTGAACAAATCGGCATACGCGGACTTGTTACACACCTACAAAAAGAAGCAACTAACTGGGCTGTCATACTGCCGCAACTTCCTCGCCTCATACACTACAATCTTGATCAGCAGCGTTCTCAAAATCTGGAAGATAGATTAGCTGAACTTGTTACCCAGCAAAAACAACAAAACCGAATACTGGCACTGGTGGTTGTACTACTGGTAGGATTACTGTTCGCCCAAACTTATCTCTAACTAACTTAGATAAACAAAAATCAAGCAAATCAGAATATTAAGTCCTAAAGTGCAAAAAATTGTAAATACCTAGTAAAAAATATTACTTTATTTTTATACCAAACTCTTCTTTGGCCAGCTAACACATTCATAATTTCCCGGTTGGCACGATCATTCTTTTAGGTGCAATTGTTTCAGTATCCACCCATTCGCCCAGACCCAAGAAAACATTCTCGCTGTTATATAGCCTTAATTTAGAGTGAACAGCCGGCACAGGAAGGATATTTTTCTTGATGATCGTTCGCCCATGCAATAAATACATGGTTTCACCAGCATCACAGATGTAGATTGGGAAATGTTCTAACAGACTATCTACTGGGTATAAAAATCTAAAACGATCGGTAAGTGGTGTAGATTCAAGTTGCTCCAAACTGATAGCCTGGGAGAGATCAAAATGACCAACTTTGGTGCGAGTCAAGGCTGTCAGGTAAGCACCACCATAACCAAGAGCTCGCCCAATATCTTCAGCCAAAGTTCGAATATAAGTGCCTGAACTACAACAAACGGTAATCGTTATTACAAAATCCAGTATCGTATTAAGCGATAACTCATGGATGGTAATCTCACGTGACTTACGCTCAACAGTCACGCCCTCTCGAGCGTACTGATAAAGTGGTTTGCCATGCCGCTTCAAAGCGCTAAACATAGGAGGAACTTGCTCTGATTGACCAAGAAATGTCGATAGAACCGCAGTAATTTGCTGATGATTTGGTGGAGTCATCTCACCATGGGTTACAGGTTTGATTTCTCCTTCGAAATCTCCAGTATCACTGACATAACCGAGCTTAAATGAAGCAATATAAGTTTTATCCGCATCGAGTAATGCGGATGAGAACTTGGTTGCTTCTCCTAGACAAATAGGCAACAAGCCCTGTGCTCCAGGATCCAGTGTGCCTGTATGACCTGCTTTTTTTGCAGATAGTAACCGCTTGCAAATTTGCAGCGCTCGATTAGAAGTGATACCAACTGGCTTATTAAGTAAAAATACGCCACTGCAGTTGGTCTGATTAGTCTGTTCGGCCTGAATAGATTGGATGGAAGACAATGATTGAATCAGAATATTTTGACAGCAACAAATACAAACTACTACATTTCTAAATTCAGAAAATACGGTTAGAGAATTTCTGAAAATATCGGCGAGGTAATCAAATCAAGGAAAAATCAGCAAGAAATAAATAAAATTTTTAGCTGATTTTTAATATAAAAATAACAAGGGCAGTTATCCAGAAGTTTCGGGAGCTATTCTTTACCTACTGCTTCATCAATTAGCTTAGAAAGTTTTACGCCGCGTTCAATCGATTCATCATAAACAAACTGCAATTGGGGGGTTACTCTTAACCTTATTTTATTTGCTAGCTGACTACGTAAGAAACCCGCTGCTCGCTTGAGTCCTTCTGCTGCGACTTGAGTATCCTCAGCTCCTCCCAGCGTTGTATAAAAAACTTTGGCATAGGCGTAATCTCGGGTAACCTCCACGCCTGTCACGGTAATCATGCCAATACGCGGATCCATTATCTCCTTCTGGATCAGCACAGCTAATTCGCGCTGAATTTGATCTGCCACTCGCAAAGTACGAGAAAAATCCTTAGGCACTATCGCCTCCTATATCCTCAAATACACTAGCGCGTATTTAGCACAACATCATAATACACGAGCGGTTTCAACAATCTCATAAGCTTCAACCTGGTCACCTTGTTTAATATCATTGAAATTCTTCAGTGAAAGTCCGCACTCAAAACCTGCCTTAACCTCTTTAACATCATCCTTAAAGCGTTTCAGAGAATCCAGGCTGCCTTCATGTATAACGACACTGTCACGTAACACTCTTACCAAAGCATCACGCTTAATCAGTCCCTCCAGTACATAGCAACCAGCCACCACACCTACTTTTGATATTCGGTAAATTTCTCGAATATCAACCAGCCCAAGCGTTTTTTCCTTACGATCCGGCGCCATCATGCCTGATAAGGCTTGCTTAACTTCATCAACCGCCTCATAGATGATGTTGTAATAACGTACATCCACCCCGGTTGAACCAATCAGCTTACGCGCTCTTAAGTCGGCACGACAGTTAAATCCGATAATAACTGCCTCCGACGCAAGAGCCAGATTGATATCGGATTCAATAATTGCGCCCACTCCATTATGTACAATATTTATTTTTACCTCATCAGTTTCCAGTTGCTTCAACGCATATATCAAGGCTTCACACGAACCCTGTACATCAGCCTTAATAATCAAATTAAGTGTACTGACATCCTGTTGATGGCCAAACGCATCTTCCATTTTCGCAACATGCAGCTTATTCAAGCGCACATCACGAAATTTACCTTGGCGGAACAGAGCTATTTCTCGAGCTTTGCGCTCATTATCAAGTGCTATGAATACCTCACCAGCCTCGGCCACTTCAGACAAACCTTGAATTTCAACCGGAATAGATGTACTTGCTGTCTTAACTGATTTCCCCCGTTCATCCAGCATAGCTCTTATTTTTCCAAAGACGGCACCCGTCAGAACCACATCACCATGTCTCAAGGTTCCAGATTGAACTAAAACCGTTGCCACCGGACCACGCCCCTTATCCAATCGAGATTCAATAATTACGCCTTTCGCAGGCGCATCACGAGCAGCTTCCAGCTCTAGTACTTCAGCCTGAAGTAATACAGCTTCCAGCAAATCATCAATTCCTTGACCTGTTTTTGCTGACACACCAATAAACATAGCATCCCCCCCCCAATCTTCAGGAACAACACCATGATTAACAAGCTCTTGCTTAATTCGCTCAAAATTGGCCTCAGGCTTATCCATTTTGTTTACCGCAACAACAATTGGAATATCAGCTGCTCTTGCATGGTTAACAGCCTCAATTGTCTGTGGCATTACGCCATCATCTGCTGCAACTACCAAAATAACAATGTCAGTAATCTTGGCACCGCGCGCGCGCATTGCTGTAAATGCTTCATGGCCTGGTGTATCGAGGAAAGTGATCATGCCACGTGAAGTTTTCACATGATACGCTCCGATATGCTGCGTAATACCTCCAGCCTCACCTCCTGCAACACGCGTTGTACGAATATAATCCAGCAACGAAGTTTTTCCATGGTCGACATGCCCCATAACTGTTACAACAGGTGCACGTGGTTCCATTTTGACAGCTTCAGTAGAAGAGGTGACTTCCTCTAAAAAGGCTTCCGGGTTATCTGATTCGGCAATCTTGGCAATGTGCCCCATTTCTTCCACAACAATAATTGCCGTTTCCTGATCAAGCATCTGGTTAATCGTTACCATAGTCCCCATTTTCATCAGCACCTTGATAACTTCAGCTGCCTTAACAGCCATTTTTTGCGCTAATGTGGCAACTGAGATAGTTTCAGGAATTAATACTTCATGCACAACTGGTTCAGTTGGCACTGAAAAAGCATGTTGGGGTGGTAATTCTTCTGATCTCTTACCTTTACCGCGCTTATCTTTACGCATGCGCCATTCTTGTTGGGCCGCTGCATCTCCACGCGTTTTCGATTCACGCCGCTTAACTGGCTCATCCTTCCATACTTCCTGTTGCTTGATCTGTTTTTTCTTCTTCTTGTTTTTTTCTTCTGGTTTTTCAGATAATTTTTGCGTAGCTTGAGCTCCGGCAGAGCTACTTGCCTGGGAAGTAGCGGAAACTGAAGTTGTCGTTTTTCCAGTTGCTTTTGAAGAGGTTTCAGTTGTAGATTTTGGTACAACAACTTCTTCTGATGCAGATTTTTGTATGGTTTGAGCAGGTTCTTCTTTTATCTCATCCGAAGTAGCTGCTTGTTGTCTACGCTTCTCTTTTTCCTTGAACTCAGCAGTTTGGCGCGCAACTAACTCAGCTCTTTTTCGTGCTTCTTCAGCACGCAGTGCTTTCTGTTCTGCATCAATTATTGGGGAAGCAGTCACATCAGGCGTTTCTGCTGATTTTGATGAAACAGATTCCTGAGCGGGGCGTTTGTCCACTGCTTCGGTTATATTTCGCTTGGTCGTTAATACTCGTTTTTTTCTAACCTTAACCTCAATGGTTCTAGGCCTACCGGTACCATCTGCTTGTTTTATTTCCTTTGTCTGTCTACGCGTCAACGTAATCTTGGCTCTCGAGCCTTCTCCTCCATGAGACTTACGTAAATAATCCAGCAGGCGCGCCTTATCCTGTTCTGTCATAAGATCCGCGGCAGAATGCTTTACCACTCCAGCAGCCTGAAGTTGTTCCAACAACAAATTGGGTAACATCCCCAGATCATGTGCAAATTGCTCTACAGTCATTTGAGTCATCAGCAACCCTTTACCCCAAACCCAATAAAAAACACAAAAATACCATTACTATTTTTTCGATTCACTTATATTTCACATTAAAACACGCTGAAATATTGCTTGATACAGACAAAACTAGGTAAACCACGGCTCACGAGCCTTAATAATCAGTTTGCTGGCCCGATCCAGATCCATTCCAGTCAGCTCAACCAAATCATCAGCAGCCAAGTCGGCCAATGCTTCTTGCGTACTAATTCCCTTTATGGCTAATTCACGTACGAGATCAATATCCATTCCTTCCAGAGCCAGCAGTTCCTCAGAGGCATTACCTATTTTTTCTTCCGTTGCAATAGCATCTGTTAACAAAACGTTACGAGCACGCAGACGCAACTCATCAACTGTTTCATGGTCGAATTCCTGAATTTCCAACATTTCTTCAATCGGTATATATGCAATTTCCTCCAACGAAGAAAATCCCTCTTCAACCAAGATACGTCCAACTTCCTCATCAACATCCAGCTTATCTACGAACAATTGACAGATAGAAGCAGCCTCTTCTTCATTCTTTTCATGTGATTCTTCTACTGTCATAATATTAAGCTGCCAACCGGTTAATTCCGATGCCAACCGAACATTTTGCCCACCTCGTCCGATTGCCTGCGCTAAATTATCTTCATCTACCACCACATCCATACTATGTTTTTCTTCATCTACTACTATACTGCTAATAACCGCTGGTGCTAACGCATTCACAACAAAGGTAGCTTGATCATCTGACCATTGGATGATATCAACCCGCTCTCCTGCCAATTCACCCGTCACAGCCTGCACGCGCGAGCCACGTATACCAACGCAAGTACCGATCGGATCCACTCGTGCATCATTTGATTTGACCGCAATCTTCGCCCTAAAACCAGGATCCCTGGCAGCAGCTTTAATTTCAAGGATTCCCTCTTCTATTTCAGGTACCTCTATCTCAAACAATCTGACTAAAAAACTGGCTGAGGTTCTAGACAATATCAGCTGCGGTCCTCTGGCAGCATGGTCAACTTTAAGCAAATAGGCACGAACGCGGTCACCCATTCTTAAATTCTCATGTGAAATCATCTGATCGCGTGGCAAGATTGCTTCCAGTTTACCAAATTCTATAATGGCATTACCGCGATCCATGCGCTTGATGACACCACTCACCAACTGTTCGTTACGCTCAAGAAAATCACTTAAGTTTTGTTCGCGCTCAGCATCGCGTATTTTCTGAAAGATAACTTGTTTGGCCGATTGAGCACCAATGCGATCAAATGTCACGTCTTCAATCAATTCTTCGACATACTCACCCGAAGTAAATTGTGGATTTTGTTTAACAGCTTCCGCCAACGTAATCTGATACTTAGGATCCTCTACTACATCCTCATCAACAATCAGCCATCTGCGAAAACATTTAAATTCTCCTGTATCTCGGTTAATAGCAACACGCACATCAATATCATCTCGCGCATGCTTCTTGGCAGCAGAAGCCAAAGCCATTTCTAAAGCGGTAAAAACAATATTTTTATCCACATTTTTTTCATGCGCCAAAGCATCGACCAACAACAAAATCTCGCGGCTCATATCCCTCCAGCCCTATTTTTCAATCCTAAAACCACTAATAGATTCTTGCATCACAATCTTGGAATTAATCGAGCCTTTTCCAGATTTTCCAGTTCAAACTGCAATCTCTTTCCATCAATATCTAATATCAAAGTTTCCCCCTCTACTTCAGAGAGGATGCCTACAAAATTTCTTTGCCCTTCCAGAGCAATTCGTAGCTTGATCCGGATAGACTCTCCCACAAAACGGACAAAGTCAGTTTTTTTCTTTAACGGTCTATCCAAGCCAGGAGATGAAACCTCAAGTCGGTTATAATCAACGTTTTCCACAATTAATAACTTACTTAAGTGATTACTAACCACCACGCAATCATCCAGCGTTATGGCGCCCCCCCTCTTATCCACGAAAATACGTAGCAATCTACCCGGAGCAGATTGCTCAATATCAACCAACTCGTAGCCCATCCCTACGATAGTCGGTTCAAGCAACTCAAATAATGACATAGCCTTGCCACAAATAAAAAATGGGCCACTCAGCCCACCTTTAAAAGAATCCAAACATTATAGCAAGAATTACGATTCATAAAAATCAGAATTTATTTTACGCTAATGTTTCCAACAAGTTATCGTGATTTTTACCTCAAAATTTCACATAAGCGCAACCTATTATTGCGCATAAATATTAATCTAAAATAATCTGGATCAATATTTCTTATCTATTCCACTCAATATAAAAATGATTTATTGAAACTAACAATCACTTTCAATAAGCAATAAAGATTGTCTACAATTTATGCAACGGTATAACTATTCAGATTTTAACTATGTTTAATCCAACGAGAAACCAGGCACGACAACTATTTTTTGATACTTGGCAAAAATACCAGAGCAAAGAATCTTTATCAGGTATGGAGGTGATTGCACTGGATGTGATTTTACAACATCCAGAATATCATTTCATGCTACAAGATACAAAACGTTATCTGGACAAGGACTTTCCACCAGAGCAGGGAGAAATCAATCCTTTTCTACATATGAGTATGCATGTTGCCATTCAAGAACAACTCGCAATTAATCAACCGATTGGAATTTTACAGCGTTTTACTCGACTGAAAAATGTATTACAGGGAGATGAGCATGAGGCGATGCACCGCACGATGGATTGTCTTGCTGAAATGTTATGGCAATCACAACGCAACCAGTCAACACCCAATGCTGATTTTTATCTGGAATGTATTGATAAACAACTGAAAAGTAAATAAAGCGGAAAGCTCGCCAACTATTGAGCACATTCCGCTTACCATTTACATACTACAAAAACTGTATCACACTAATATATTATCTTTTAACTTGTAAACCTGACTGTCCGGAATAATAAAAAGCCAGATTCTCGATATCTTCTGCACTTAGTGCAGCAGTCATTCCTGCCATAACAGGGTCTTGACGCGCACCGGATTTGTAGTCGTTTAATACTTTTTCAATATAGGTTCTAGGTTGCCCGCCAATTTTTGGGAACATAGGCACGGGGCTATTACCATCCATACCATGACAAGAAGCACAAATCTCCTCGGCCTTCTTTTTCCCTGCATCAGCATCTGCAGCAGATGCTTGTCCTGACAAAAGAAATACTGCTCCGCTAATCGCGGCCACCAAATAGTAGCTTTTCATAATTATTTCACATCCCTTAGATTAAGAAGAACATCAATTGTCAGCGTAATAAGCTGCCAAAGTATCAATATCCTCATCAGAAAGAGTACCAGCAATTGCTGCCATGGTTGGATGATTCCGGGCTCCAGATCTATAATCTTTTAGTGCTTTTACCAAATAAGGCAAATGCTGCCCGCCCAATTTAGGTACATGATAAACATAAGGGTATGCGGTGCGATATCCTTCAATGCCGTGACAACCTTGGCATATAACTATCTTGCTCTGAATCGGATCAGAATTTCCAGCCGCATTTGCCATGCTGGAAAACGATAGGATCATGCCAGAAGCGATAAGTAGTTTAATGGCAGCAGCCTTTTTCACTTTTGTATCCTCCTCTAAAAATGCGAACTTTAAACGATAGGTGTTATTTAGTCAATGAAGCTGAGGCTATGTCTCTGTTGTGTATAGGGAAATTATTTTTGATTTTTTTTGCAAACTATTTTAAATTGTTTCTGTCATAGTCAACTTGCCCTCCAATACTTCCCAACGGGCGTAGTATACCGCAAGTTCTTTTTCTAATTCAGCTGCACGTGTTTGTAGCACTATTGCTTTATCACCTGCTTGGTAAACAGCAGGGTCACTCAATTGATGGCTGATTGCTATCTGTTCCTTTTCCAAAAAATCTATTTTTGCTGGTAGCGCTTCCAGTTCTTTTGTTTCCTGAAAACTTAATCCCGGAGAAAGAGTTGAGGTTGAAGCATTTCTGGTTTGATGCTGTTTTGCTGTAGGTTTAGCAGCACTATTTTCTTCCTGTTGTGACATTTTTTCACTCAGCTTGAGTTGAAACCATTCCTGATAACCACCCACATACTCACGCAACCGCCCATTTCCCTCAAATATGATCGCCTGTGTCACAACATTATCAATAAAGGCACGATCATGACTTACCAGAAAAATTGTTCCGGTATAGTCCTGTAGCAGTGTTTCCAGCAATTCCAAAGTTTCAATATCAAGATCATTAGTTGGCTCATCCAGAATTAATACATTCGCCGGGCGTGTAAACAGACGAGCCAGCAACAGTCGATTACGTTCGCCACCAGACAAAGATTTAACCAGCGAACGCGCACGCTGTGGCGGAAATAGGAAATCTTCCAAGTAACTGATAACATGTCTTCGCGCACCATCAATTTCAATAAATTCCGAGCCTTGGCTAATTGAATCAATCAGTGTCATATCTTCATTCAGCTGCTCCCGCAACTGATCAAAATAGGCGACAGACAATTTTGTTCCCAAACGTATTGTGCCAGCATCGGGCTTCAATTCACCCAATATCAACTTCAGTAAAGTAGATTTACCAGAGCCATTTGGACCTAGCAAGCCAATCCGGTCACCACGCATGATGCAGCAGGAAAAATCACGAATAACTGTGTTATCTCCGAAAGAATGCGTGACATGTTGCAATTCTGCAACCATTTTTCCAGAATGTTGCCCGGCATCGACCTGAAAATTGACATTACCAACTCGGTCTCGTCGTGCTGTTCGTTCTAATCGCAATGCCTCCAGTCTCCCTACTCGCCCTTCATTACGTGTACGTCTTGCTTGTACCCCTTTACGTATCCATATTTCTTCTTGGCTCAGCACTTTATCGAATTTCTGATTGTGAATGGCTTCAATTTCTAGCAATTCTGTTTTCTTTCGCTGATAAGTAGCAAAATTACCGGGAAAGCTCTTCAACTCACCACGATCTAACTCAACAATACGAGTAGCCACATTGTCCAGAAAACGTCGATCATGCGTAATAAAAACCAAGCCACCCAAAAAATTCTGCAACATTTCTTCTAACCACTCTATGGATGAGAAATCCAGATGGTTAGTAGGTTCATCCAACAATAATATATCTGGCTCTCTTACTAACGCCTGCGCTAATGCGACTCGTTTTCTGCCACCACCTGACAATGTTTCAATGACAGCATCTGCTTGCAAACCAAATTGATCAATTACCGCATCAATTTTATGCTGTAAATTCCAGCCGTCATGTGCCTCAATTACGCCTTGCAGCTGCTGCATACGAGTCAATAACACCTCAGTATCCGCCCCCTCCTCACTTAAAGCATCAGATACTTGGTGATAATCCAACAAGGTTTGCGACAACACCCCCAATCCCTGAGCTACTTCTGCGTAGACTGATCGGTTCTCTTCAAGTACAGATTCTTGCGCAACATAGGCGATGTTCATATTTGGTGCAAGCCACAACTGCCCATCTTCCAGCTGTATTTCATTTGCTAAAACCCGCAACAAACTGGATTTGCCCGTGCCATTGCGCCCAATCAACCCAATTCGCTCTCCTCTATCAAGCTGAAAAGCAGTCTTATCAAGCAAAGCATGGTGGCCAAAAGCCAGACAAGCCCTATCAAGTGTCAAAAGTGGCATAACAACTCAAATTAATAAAAACAATATCTTGAAATTTTTTAAGAGAGAATAAAGGTTAGCACTACGATTCTATGAAATAGGTATTCGTCATTCGCTGTATTATTATAGTACTGTCACTTTAGATTAACTGCATCGAACAAATTCGCCGAATGGCCTAAAAGTAAACCAAGAATTTGCTTACTGCTGATGTTATATAGCAGCAATAACAACATCAAACTTATAATTTATGACATCTGAAAAAATCGCACTGACGCAAACTGTCCAGAAAGGTGGATGTGCTGCCAAAGTTGCCGCCGCAACATTAAGGCAAATTTTACAACAAGTCAGCTTCCCCCCCGCACACGCTGCGCTCATAGTGGATGGGCGTCATTTTGATGATGCTGCAATTTATAAGATAACCGAAGAAATCGCACTGGTACACACACTGGATTTTTTTACACCCATTGTTGATACGCCTAAACTATTTGGTGCAATTGCTGCAGCCAATGCTATTAGTGATGTATACGCCATGGGTGGCAAGCCCATCACTGCCATGGGTATTCTAGCTTTTCCACTAAGTAACTTGCCCGAGCATATCATTGTCGATGTGCTACAAGGAGCCAGTGACAAAATTGCAGAAGCGGATGCTAATTTTGTAGGTGGACATTCAATTGACGACGATACACTCAAATTTGGATTAGCCGTTACCGGATTAGTCAAGCCGCAACAAGTATGGACCAATGCTGGCGCCCAACCAGGCGATCATTTGCTGTTAACCAAAGCATTAGGAACAGGTACTTTAACAGCTGGTATAAAACGCCAGCAACTGCAAGAAAAGGATATTGCAGAAGCACTGGATAGCATGACTGCAATTAACAACATTATTGACTATCTATCACCTGAGCTACGAACAGCCATTCATGCTGCTACCGATATCACTGGATTTGGTCTTTCTGGTCACGCAATGCAGCTGGCTAACGCTAGTCATGTGACTCTAAATATCCAAACTGATGCAGTACCTCAATTCAGCCAAACTTTTCACTGTCTAGAAAGTGGTTATTTAACTAAGGCACATCGCACCAATGCTGAATACACAGCACCTCATATTGATGACTCAAAATTAGATACTTTACATCGACAATTAATACACGACCCGCAAACCAGTGGTGGCTTATTATTAAGCGTGGCGCCCGATGCCAGTCAATCGATATTACAAACGTTACACCCACACTTCAAAGCCAGCGCAATGATAGGTACGGTTCATGCTCGTCAAACCAAAGCGGTACAATTTGAGTAATTCGAACATTAATGGGAACAATAATAGTGAATTAGTCGCGTTATTCACGTCAAATACGCCCTTGATCGATGTACGAGCACCTATTGAATTTGCACAAGGAACACTACCTGGCTCAACTAATTTACCTATTCTCACCAATAAGGAACGCGCACTCATTGGGGCCACCTACAAACAAAAAGGTGCTAAAGCCGCGGTACAACTTGGCTATCAACTAGTTTCAGGTCAGACAAAAGAAAATCGTCTCCAACAATGGCAGCACTTTATCCATCAACATCCACATGCTGTTTTATATTGTTTTCGAGGAGGCAAACGCTCACAAATCACCCAACAATGGTTACAAGAAATTGGTATCAATAGACCACTCATTATTGGTGGATACAAACGAGCACGCCGATTTCTAATCAATACGATTGATCAATTCAGTCACAAACATGCGTTGTTAGTAATTACAGGTACCACTGGCAGTGGTAAAACTCGTTTGCTGCATCAAATCAAGCATGATTACCCAATCGTTGATATTGAAGCACTTGCCCGACATCGAGGCTCTGCTTTCGGAAGCACTCCCGTTCCTCAACCAACACAGATTAATTTTGAAAATCAGTTGGCCGTTAATTTACTTAAATTAGAACAAAGCAAGCTAGTTGATCCCGTCATCGTGGAAGATGAAAGTCGTCACACGGGTAAAGTGTATCTACCCAGCAGCTTCTTTGAACTCATGCGTAACTCTAAAATTATCTGGGTAGATGAACCACTAGAAATCAGAGTCAATAACATTTTTGAAGACTACATCCTTACTACAGCCATTGGGCAAGCGTCACACGCCTCACACAACAATACACAATTTTCATCTATTGCTGAGCAAGAACAGATAAATTTACGGCAGCAAGCATTGCTGCTATTTGACAAATATGCCCTTGCGTTACAATTAATCAGCAAAAAACTGGGGGGAATTCGCTACCAGGAGATAGCACAAGCACTCAAAAAAGCCCGCTTTGATTTTATCAATAAAGATGAAATTCAATCCAATAAAACCTGGATCGAAAAATTAGTGCAATATTATTATGATCCGCTTTATCTCAAATCACTACAACACCGGCAAGTCAATCCCTGCTTTAAAGGCTCCAGACAAGCAGTCATAGATTATTTACTCACACATCGTAAAATATGAACTTAAGAATTTAGACCGAACTTTATAACACACAACAATAAAATCAAACGATCGATCAATAAAAATAAAACCGTCTGAAATAGTTATTACTTCAGACGGTTTCGATAGAGCTTATGTTACAAAGCAGTTTATCTAATCAAGATGTTGTCACCTTTACCAGCTTCGGGATCAGCATCGTCGCTAAACATGATAACTGCAATAGCGCCAGTTAACGCATGATTCATCGCATGATCAACAATCGCATTAGCACCTGGAACTGGAGAAATCAAATCTAATGTCGCAGCATCTCCTGGCCCAATTGTGTAAGACTGTAATGCATATTGAACGTTCTTAGGGTTACCACTTGCGTAAACATTCTCCCAGATTCCGGCAATAGGATGCAGAGTGGAATACTCATTGGGACCAGCATTAACAAAATAAATACGAACACGCTCACCTGGTTTTGCTTGCAACCAACGGGTAGCTTCTGGGTCATGTACCGGATCATACTTAAAGACACCACCATTAAACACAGTGCTGACCCATTGATTCTTCATCATTGCATTTTTATCATCCGGGTTATCATAATGCTCTGCCTGAATCAACACATATTCACGATCTGCCTTAGGCAAAGCATCTTTATCTTTCGGATCAACAATAATCACGCCGTACATTCCACGAGCAATGTGCTGGATCATCGGATCTGAACCACAATGATAGAAAAACACACCAGGGTTATCTGCTGTAAACGTAAATTCCTTTGTTTCACCTGGTTTGATAGAGTCAAACTCATTGGTTACGTCTACTCGCGCAGCATGAAAATCTATACTATGTGAATTTTTATTACCTTCCTCGTTCACCAGTGTAAATTCAATGGTATCACCTTCAGTAACCCGTACCACAGGTCCAGGTACATCACCACCAAAAGTCCAGGCATGATAAGAATCGCCCTGATTGTTATAAACCACATCCTTTTCCACTGCGTTGATTGTCACCTGCACTGTTTTGGCTGCGACTTCTGCATGAAATCCTGCTAGCGCAACACTGGCTGCCAACGCCGCAAAGCTTGTATTAAATAACCGCTTGTATTTCATCTTATTTTATTCCTCTACTTTTTATTAACAGATTTGATTTAATTAATCTGAACCACATTGACAGATATGACGCAGGTAAGCCGCCAGTTGATCAACCTCTTCATCGCTGAAGATGCCTCCCCAAGCTGGCATTAACACTGATTTATTAGCAGCAAGCCCTCCTTTTTTAATTACCTCAGTAATTTCATCGTTGGGAATATCTCCCATTCCTTTTGGATCACTATGATCACGTGGCTGAACAGAAATATAAACACTGTTCAAACCATTTCCATCCCGGTCCACTCCATGACATTGTGTACAATACGTATCATAAAGTTTTTCCGCATGTTTAAATTGGTCGTCTGCCGCTGAAGCAGGGGTAGTAAATACTCCTAGCAAGAAGATCAGACCTATTCCCGCAGATAGCGAGATAGCATGATTAATATTCATTATTTAGCCTCCTTGTCCTTTAATTGAACTAAATAGCCAGTCAGATTCTGTAAATCCTGATCAGATACTTTAAGTTTAGGCATCCAGATACCCTTATCAATCTTTTGCGGATCTTTGATATAGCTGTAGATAAAATCAGGTTGCAGTCGATCACCCGCTGTTTCCAGACTTGAACCAGATAATCCTCCTTTTCCGCCACCAGTGGTGTGACAGGCATAGCAACCACGCAGCTTGGTAAAGAGCATTTTTGCCATTGGAGATGGTTTTTTGTCCGCGTCATATTTGCCTGTCTCAAGCATGCCTTCCGGCGCTTTCAACGCCATTAGCGCTGTTGCAGCTGCCTCAGCATCTGCCTGCGACAACTTAACATGATCTTCAAGTTTGGATTCATCTACCACATCTGTTTTCTCACCTTTCTTGACATGTGTACGATAAAACACACCAGCCGGGCGAATTCTAACCGGATCCTGCAACCATTTAACCAACCAGGGTTGGTTAAACTTAGAACCAGCATAATAAAGATCAGGACCTTTGCGCTCCCATAGCCGATCCAGAGAAGTGTCTTCCGGCTGTGTCAAAGCATGACAAGAAGCACACTGCGATTGTAAAATTGCAGAGCCATCTGCAGCTGAAGCAGTAAATGATGAAGCAAGAAAACCTGCTCCAATTGCCATCAGCAAATAAGGTTTAATCATATTTTTCTCCTTCAATTGTTGCATTACACATTATTCTTCGATAAATTCACCTTTGAAGACTTCGGAATTATGCATTCCAAATCCTTTCTTCAAAGATTCCTCATAGTAAAAATCAGGTACAAATTTCTTGTCTTTCCATATGTAGAAATCGTAATCGTTGCCAATTTCTTCGTATTCAATTGTCGCCATAATTCCACCATCAGGCTTGTCCCCATTAGTAGTATGCGTATCAACGTGGTCATGAATCATCCAGATACCAGGGTTATCCATCTCAAGAATCACGTCATAGCGCTCACCTGGACCAACAAGAACGGTATCGCCTTTGATAGGGTTAGGTAAAGGGAAACCATCTTTGAATACGATTTGTGAAATATGTCCATGCGTATGAATAGAATGGACATGATCACCTGCTCCAAAGATACGTAATCTTATAACATCCCCTTTCTTGACACGTATAGGCTGAGTTTCAGGGAAAGATTTGGCATTAATTGTATAGTAATCAAATACATCACCAGGAATACCTCCTTCACCAGGTTTATGTGCCCAAGCAGAAACCCAATCCGAAAGCATCAGAATGTAATCTTTGGTCACTTTCTTCTCAATTGGGAGAGGGTCTTTTGGTTCCACGATAAGCGGCCCCCACATACCACGCATCGTCACGTGTTCGTTCACATTAACGTGACAGTGATACCACATAGTGCCGGAAGGAACTGCTTTAAACTTGTAAGTAAAAGTATCTCCTGGTTCAATCGCGTGCTGAGTAGCATGAGGCACACCATCACTTTGCCAAGAACCATGTTGTAACATGCCATGCCAATGAATAGTATGTGGCAATGTAGTCATGTTGGTTACGTTTACAGTAACATCATCCCCTTCCTTGACATGAATAAGCGGTGCAGGTACCTGACCATTGAATGCAAATGTATGAAAATCCCTCTTGCCAACTAAAACGATCCGAGTATCTTCGATTGACATATCAAATTCCCGTGCTTCAGCCCAGCTTGTTGCAGGAACCATCATCAACGCACACAATCCAATAATAATACGCGTGATGTAGTGTAAAAATATCGAATTTGAATCTCTCATAAACCTATCCTTTTAGTGTATATTAACTATGTCTTGATGCATGCAATTTTCTTAATTATTACCGCGACAATACTTTATCAATACTCAATAGATCCCTCCTTGTAGCAATAAAGATATATTTAAAAGATATCTTTAGGCGAATTCTACCTACCTCACTTAAATTGTCAACGAATATTTGAATGAGGAATGAGCCGAACTAGATCACAACTTGTTTGTTTGGACTGTCACTCTAAAACTAAACCAGACCCATATAAAGATATATTGTATCTGCATATGCTCAGGAGGTAATATTATGAAATTGACAAACTATAGCGATTACGCTTTGCGTATTCTGATTTATCTTGGCTTGAGAAAAGATAAGTTATCTACTATTTCTGAAATAGCGGAATCCTACCGTATTTCACGCAATCATGTTGTTAAAATTGTGCACCACTTGGGACAGCTCGGCTATCTAGAAACAACGCGCGGAAAACATGGAGGAGTACGCTTGGCACGCACCCCTGAAATGATCAACATCGGAAAAGTAATTCGTCATACAGAAGCATCTATGGATCTTGTTGAATGTTTTAGTGAACAAAATGCCTGTATTATCTGTGATAGTTGTGTACTACGTTCAATTATTGCAGAAGCGCTCGCCGCATTTATGGAAGTGCTTGATCGTTACACATTGGCTGATTTAATGGTACCTGGACATCAATTAAGAAAGCAGCTACAAGTTACAGATGCGTATAGCCATTTGATTGATTAATCAAACTGAAGGTTATAAAACAAATCAACCGCGCTATCATCCCCGGCTTGGGTCACAACAGATACATTAGGAAACAAACTGTAAGTGAGTTTGGCCACACCTGCAGAAGCAGAAGTCAGCCCATGTTCGAAACTCAGGTAAGCGCGCGATGAAAGCCGCTTGCCCACTGTTCCCACCTGATCAGCCAACCCGCCACCTTCCTGTTGACGAATCGAAAAATCATCAATACCCAACCCTTGGGTAATGCTGTCCAGCACCCCCTCATCTGATCCCCCCAGAATACTGCCGGCCGCACTGAGCAGTAACGCGCTGTCTAGCCCGCCTGCATCGGGAGAGCGTCCCAGTACAATCCAGGATAATTTTTCAGAATCAGGTACATCCGGTTGCGAAACCAGTTTAATTTTAGGGTGCTTCACGGTCCCGGTAATTTCTACACCAGCTTCAACACGTAATCCTTCACGTACCGCCAAAGCATTCACACTGCTATCTTGCGAAGGCCGATCAAATACTTCCGAGGAATCAGCACTTGTATTTGATTGCTGATTGGTGCGAACAGCCAGAATATTGAGCCCCGGATTATCCAGCGGCCCATCAAAATTGACGATACCGCGCCGCACTTGCAACCGCTGGCCATAGGCTTCAAAACGGGTATCACGCGTGGCAATGCTCCCAACCGCACGCAACAACTGATCAGGTTCACTGTGTAAATGTAATTGACCTGCCAGCCGCCCTTCCAGCCCGGAAGCACGTAAAAAGAAGCGCTCTCCCAAATCCAGCGTCATATCCAGATTCATCTTTTGCGCTTTTTGCGCCTCTGGTTTGGTATCTGTTCTATCCACCACAACCACATCATCCGCCAATCCGGGCATTCCGCCTTTCGGTTGTTTGATAAAACCAATATCAGTCATGATCTTGCCAGTAATATCCAGTATTTCATCCTTGAAACCAATCAAACTGTTACCAGATACCACCACCCAACGATCTTCCTGTTGCGTTAGCGGTAAATGATCCAGCTCGATGATGAGGTTACTGTGCTGGCTATGGATATCCACATCGCCATGCGCGCGCAGATAACCGGTTTTTTGCGCTAGTTTCAATCCTTTCAGTAATTTATCTTTAGAAGGCTTTTCCAGTGGCGCTGAAAAGTCAAAGGTTTTAAGTGAAATTTTGTCCTGATTGAAATCAACAGCAAGCGCACCCTCCTTCAATTCAAATCCTTCATCCAGCAGCGCCAATGCCAGTGCATCGCCGGTTATTTTTCCCTGCAACTCCGGTTGCTCCAATGTTCCGGCCAATTGGGCATGTGCTGTCAAACGGCCTTCACTGTGCAGGTTATCGCCCACCGCTGAACCGATCCAGGCAAGATCGGGCAGATTCAGCTGTAAATCTCCATGTAGCGGCGCATTTTTACGAATTTCCCAAGTGCCATCGGATGCCTGTAACGGCACCGTTACTTGCGCAGTTGTATCGCCAATATGTTCGCCACGTACGGCCAGCTGGCCGCTTAAATCATTGTTTTTAGCTTGAAGATCAAGCGTCAATGTTTGTAGGCCTAATGCAAGCGGAGTTTCCGCTGGCAGAATAAAATCCCCTTTCTCTCGCTGCACTAGCAAATGCCCAGTTAATTGCCGATTTGCAGCAAACTGCCAATTACCCCCTAACTGCAAAGGTTCAGTGTTTTCCTGTTGTAGCCCTTCGGCTTGCAATGCAATACCAGAAAAATCACCTTGCGTAGACCATTGCTTGGGCGTCCAATGCGCATCATGCAAGTTGATTTCACCCGCTGCTACTTTAATGCGCGTTTGTCCCAAAGCAACTGCCTCTGGACTGATCCGGATACTAGGTTGCGTGAGCAAATCAATTGGCAGCGAGCCAGTTAGCGCCAACTTATCGATAACACCCTCCCACTGGAAATGCTGCTGATCTTCAGAACGCATTATTAATCCGCCATTTGCCTGGAACTGTGCTTCTGTTGTTGGATTAATCTGGCTGTTGACTGATAATTGATGGTGGGATTGGGTACCAGTTAATCCTATTGCTAATTGCTGTAGCAACGTTTCGTTTTCCTGCTGGTAAGCACCTGTTTGAAGATCGAATTGAATTGCCTTTCCACGCAAACTGCCTTTGGCTTTCAGCTGTGCTAACTGATGTTCTTGATTAAAACTGAAATGATCGGAGCCTATCTCAAACATGACATCTGGCCGATCGATCAAACCACTCAATTCAATACGAGAATGAAGATCACCCTGCAAACCAAAACCAATTTGAGCCAGTTGTGGTGCCGCCACAATCATCGACAAGCGATCCTGCGGATGACCCAGCATGCCTTTGATTGAAAGCTGGTTATCACCCATTTGCAAACGGGTATCACTTTGTATTCGTCTGGTTTGTGATATGGCGACTGTCCCTTGACCTGCCACCAGCTGATTAGCAAAATGGCTACGATCAATCTTAAAATCCATATTGCCAGCGGGCTGTGGCGCTAGTTGCCCTCCTAGATTGAATTTAGCATTGAGGTCGGAAGGCGGCACATCTGCAAACGCGGATACATCAAACTGCTTGAGGAATCCCTCGAACGTAAAAGGCTGCGACTCATCTAGCTGTAGTGCTCCGTGACCAGATAAGCTGGAATCTCCACGCACGAGATCAAGTTTTTCAATAGTAATGGCTGTAGGAGTACGCTCCAAAGCCATATCCAAATTCAATTGCAACGCTTTATCTTGCAGATTGATTACGCCTTGCTGAATCTCCTGATTTCCCGTGAAGTGCAATTTACCGGATAAATCAGCTGGCTGGATGTCACTTTTTATCACTGCTGGATTCAATTGTCGAACTTGAATATCTGCTGCACCGGTTGCTGTATCGATTTGCCAATTGACTTTACCCGTCAAACTGCCCGGCACAGCTTCCTGCTCGGATAAACGCAATGCAATATCATCCAAATGAATCGCATTTCCGGTAAATAACAGTTGCAGGCGCGCATCCTTCAACGGGATGCCCTCTTGATCCAATGGACGAGCTTGCGTATTGTTCAACACAATTTGTCCCGAAAGTTGTCCAGCCTGTTTTTGCTCCAGCTGGCTGCTAAAATTCAAATCAGCTTGTGGCAGCTCCGCAGAAAAAACCTGAGGATTCAATCCCGTGAATACCAGATTGGCATCCAGTAATGGTAATTCTTCAAAGGGGTGAATGGTAAAATCACCCTTGCCCACCAATTTACCATCCACCGCCATCAACTGCGCTACCAGTTGCTGCAGATTCCCTCCCAGTTGAAGCACCACATGGCTGAGCTGATTGTTTGCATTGACCGCTTGTGGCCAACCATAAAACACCAAGCGGGCCGTCAGATCAAATGGTGCATCGGGAGCAATCTCCAGATTACCTGCGATTTTTCCCTGTTCCAGCTCCAGCGCCAGTGTTTGCAGCCGATGGCGCTTGCCATCGCTATCCAGCCGCAAGGCAAGATCAGACACCTCCAAATCTGGCTGATCATTGCCCAACGTGTAAGTTTTCAGCGAACGGATACCGAGCTTCTCGATAACCACGCCAACAGGCAATGCCAGGGTTTCAGGTAATTGAGCTGGCTCTTCCTCTTTTTCGGACGGCGCACTGTGCACCTCGACCGATTGCAACATCAGCGCTTCAATCAGCAAGTCACCTGTCAGTAAACGCTGCGGTTGCCAACGAAACACCAGATTTTCTACGCGCGCTTCCAGCTCATCATTCTTGAAGGCAATGGTTTGTGCACGAAAAGCATGCTGCAAACTACCAGATACACCAGAAAACGTCAGTGCGCCATCCGTTGCCCGGGAAGCAGTTGCGAGCAACCAGTGCAAACCACTGGAGGTAAAGGTCAGCCAATAGCAGCTGCTCGCGATGATGAATACCAGTACCACCAGCATTCGCAAAAACCATTTGCGCCATTTACCAGCACGACGTACCGGCTGGCGCACAGCTTCTGTAGCAGATTGAGGGGTCACTTGCTCATTCTCTAGCGGATGATTCATATTAAAATGCAACTGCAATAGAAAAATGTACGCGCAGGGTACCGGTGTCATTGCGTCTGGCCAGATCCAGGGCAAATGGCCCTGCCGGACTGCGCCAACGCGCTCCTATTCCATAACCCAGTGCCAGCTTGAAATCTTTCCATCTGTCCGTGGCATCCCCGGCATCAACAAACACGGCTCCACCCCAATCATCCATAAACCAATGCACATATTCTGCTGTTCCGGTTGCCATCACACGTCCGCCCACGATAGCGTTACCTTCACGCACTCCCACGCTTAGAAAATCATAACCACGGATTGATTGAATTCCCCCTGCACGAAACAGATATTCCTGTGGAATACCCTTGCGCGAAGAAGCTAAGGTATAACCAGCTTCTGCACGAAAATATAATGTATCGCGCCGGCCAACAGGCACCCATTGCTGATGACGCAAATAGCTGCGAATAAAATCTTGGTCAGATAAGGCATAACTAGAGCCTCCACCCAGACGTGCTTCTGAAACAAATCCGCTATGCACATTCACCGGATCATCAATATCGTGATAACGAAACCATGTATCCAGTGCTAACGTTTCATTGGTGGTTTTAGGAGCGCCAGAAGGTTGTCGTTCCTCTCGCTGCCAGTTGACCCCTACTTGTAAAATAGAATGGGCTGTCGTCCTGATTCTGGAGAAATCAACACGCTGGTTAAATGTCTTTAGGTTTTTGATATCAGTTCTCTCAACGCGTATACCAGATGAATATTGATAGTGATTAGCATCCGGCAAAGTATCGATCCGCGTGGAAAATGTCTGGCGCTTTTGTTCCAGCCGCAGCAAGCTACCCAGATTCCAGGCACGCCCCAAAAAGTTGTAATCACGATAATTGATTTCACCGCGCGCGCCATTATTGGAACTATAACCAACCCCCGCACCAAAATGTTTGGACTGTGCTTCCACCAGATTAACAGTAACCGGCACCGCCGCATGCAAGGTTGGATCTGGATTGATCGTTACTGCAGCTGAATTAAATAATTGCCCGTTTTGTAACGCAGCCTGAAAAGCCAATAACTGATCACGACGATAAGGATCTCCCGGACGAAAGGGAACGCTGTTCGATATGACTTTTGATTGATAGCGCTCCAGCCCGGCAATTTGCAGTTCGCCATAACGAAACGCCGGACCGGAATCGATGATAACTGACAGTGTTGCCTGTGCTGCTTCAGGATCAACTTTTGCCTGGCTGTCAACGATACGAGCAGCGGCATAATCCACATCAGCTATACTGGAAAGCAAATCTGATTTAGCATCTTCCCAGCGACCACTGCGAAAAATCTTGCCCGGTTGCAAAGGCCATTCCGCACGCAGCCGCGCCACTCGTGTGCGCTGCTCTGGTTCATCCTTTGCCAAGTCTCCCTGAAACTCAATCGATACCGCAGCCACACGGGTACGCGGCCCAGGTTCTACTTGTAACTCGTAAGCCTCATTATTTTTTTGTTTTACAAATTCAATTTCAGGGGTGAAATATCCTTCGGTTGCCAATAATTCAGTAAATTCCTGTTTAACTTTACGCGCATAAGCAGCTTCTCTAATTTCGGATGTAAATGGCTTGTCAGGAGGATCAATATATTCCTTCAGTATTTTTTTAACCTTATCTGGCGCTACAATAGTTATTTTAATAGGCTTTGATTGTTTTTCTTCATCGGCATCTTCATTAGCAGCGGCCCAAGTCATCCCACAACAAAATAAAGATAGCAAACCAAACACTGCAACATGGCGATAGCAATAACGATACCGTGCTGCACGCCATACACGCAGCACCCATCGACTCAAAATATTAGTACAGAATTGTGGGATCAAAAGAGAAATCATGAATAGCCAGCTATAGTAAGTGGCACCCATTTTACAACAAGAGGACAATATGTCTGCACCCATACCCTTTCAACCAGATTGCCGTGATTGTCCGCGTCTGGCACACCATCTGGATCAGGTTAAAGCCGATCATCCTGATTACTACGCCCGACCAATTGCTCCATTTGGAGATGCTTTTGCGAAACTGCTAATTATCGGATTAGCGCCTGGCATGCATGGTGCCAATCGCACAGGACGCCCATTCACAGGTGATTATGCTGGTATATTACTTTATCAAACACTGTATAAATTTGGATTTTCTACTCATGCTGAATCAACTTCCGCACATGATGAGTTACGCCTGATTAACTGCCGTATCACCAATGCTGTCAAATGTTTACCACCAGCCAATAAACCACTGCCGGCAGAAATCCGCCAATGCAACCGCTTCTTAGCTTATGAATTGGACGATTTTACAAAAAAAGGAGGATTAGCAC
This sequence comes from Nitrosomonas stercoris, assembly GCA_006742785.1. Taxonomy (NCBI): domain Bacteria; kingdom Pseudomonadati; phylum Pseudomonadota; class Betaproteobacteria; order Nitrosomonadales; family Nitrosomonadaceae; genus Nitrosomonas; species Nitrosomonas stercoris. The sequence continues at coordinate 2,167,807 of AP019755.1, forward strand.
TGCTTGCGTTGGGCACCATTGCTCATCAGGCAACATTGAACACACTGCAACATCGCAAATCTGCTTATCCATTCAGCCATGGCGCTGTTCATGATGTTGCAAACGGATTGAGGCTCTATGACAGCTATCATTGCAGTCGCTACAATACTCAAACCAAACGGTTAACCACACCTATGTTTGAACAGGTCTTTGACAAAATTTGTCAAGATATGACTATTACTTAATGAAGGGAGCACAAGAATGCCTTACATCAATATTCGTCTAGCCGGCACACTTACCAACGAACAAAAGCAACAAATCGCAGCCGAAGTTACTGACACCATGGAACGTATTGCGCACAAACCCAAATCGTACGTCTATATTACTTTTGACGAAAAACCTCACGAAGACTGGGCAATAGGCGGCAAATTGTTAGGTAACAATAAATAAAAAGGTGAGTTCATTTTGTCAGATACTCTCTTCGATGGCAAAGTATTTGTCCTAACACTGCCTTCTCAGCCAGGCGTGTACCGCATGCTGAATGCTACGGGTGATGTGATTTATGTGGGCAAAGCAATCAATTTGCAAAAAAGAGTTGCTTCCTACTTTAGAACATCGAATCTTTCACCACGTATTCGGTTAATGGTATCGCAGATTGCTGGCATAGAAACCACTATTACCCGCTCCGAGGCAGAGGCACTGCTACTTGAAAACAATCTGATCAAAAGTCTCAAGCCGCGCTTTAACATTTTATTTCGGGATGACAAATCCTACCCTTATCTGTTACTGACCAATCATGCCTTTCCCAGACTGGCTTTTTATCGCGGCGCACTGGATGACAAGCACCAATACTTTGGTCCGTTTCCCAATGCCGGCGTAGTCAAATCTAGTATTCAACTGTTACAAAAAGTTTTTCGCTTACGCACCTGCGAAAACTCTGTTTTTAATAACCGGACACGCCCCTGCTTGCTGTACCAAATCAAGCGTTGCAGTGCACCTTGCGTTCAATTTATTTCAGCTGAGGCCTATCAAGAGGATGTCAACAACGCGGCCTTGTTTTTACAAGGTAAGCAAAGTGAAGTATTAAAAATGATCGAACAAAAAATGCTGGATGCTTCGGATCAACAAGTATACGAGCAAGCAGCATTATTTCGCGATCAAATGCAGGCTTTACGCAAAATTCAGGAGAAACAATTCGTTGACAGCGGCAAAGCAGTCGATGCGGATGTGATTGCCTGTGTCGCTGGCAAGGATGGGCGTTCCGTCGCAATTAACCTGGTGATGATTCGCAACGGCCAACATTTGGGTGATAAAACCTTTTTCCCACAGAACGTACACCAGGATACAGTTAACGCAGTGCTAGAAGCTTTTGTCAGTCAACATTACTTGAATCGTAGTGTTCCGCCCGTAATTTATCTAAGCCGAAAGATCCGTACCGCATTGCTGCAAAAACTGTTAACTGAACAAGCTGCGCATAAGGTAACGCTGACCATTAACCCAACTGGTGAGCGACGCAAATGGCTAGATATGGCTACCAAGAATGCACAACTGGCTTTGCAGCAAAAACTGATTCAGCAAGCCAGTCAAGAAGACAGACTGCACGCACTGCAGGAAGTGCTCAATCTGCCCACGCTGTCGCGCATCGAATGCTTCGATATCAGTCATACCATGGGCGAAGCAACTATTGCTTCCTGCGTGGTTTATGATCAACTAGCTATGCGTAAGGGAGAATATCGTCGCTACAATATTAGCGGCATCACACCAGGAGACGATTATGCAGCAATGCGTGACGCCCTGCATCGTCGCTACGAAAAAATTGCCAGAGAAGAAGGTAAACAGCCAGATTTGATTCTGATTGACGGTGGAAAAGGACAAATTAGCTCAGCTACTGACATCATGGTTGAATTGGGACTCAACCATATTCCACTCGTGGGAGTTGCCAAAGGAGAAACGCGCAAACCCGGATTAGAGCAATTGATTCTTCCCTGGCAAGCTGCACCGCTACACCTACCAGACGATCACCCAGCTTTACACCTTATTCAGCAAATTCGCGATGAAGCACATCGCTTTGCCATTCAAGGTCACCGCGCTAAACGTGCTAAAACTCGCAGAACTTCGACTCTTGAGCAGATTGCAGGTATAGGTAGTAAACGCCGTCAAAATCTGCTGACTCGTTTTGGAGGGTTAAAAGGAGTCAAAAATGCCAGTATCGAAGAATTGCAACGCACTAAAGGAATTAGTCAGGCTCTGGCAGAAAAAATCTACCGGGAATTACGCTAAAGAATCCATAAAACTCTGCTCAAGGCTTTAATCAAAAAAAGCAGATCGGGTAAAGAATAAAAATTCGCGCAAGAAAATTATCATAAAACCTGTATTACCATTTAAAGATCAGGAATAACGGCTTAATTGTTCTCTTATTGTTACTTTCAAAATAATTTTTGTCATATTTTATTCATATGACATAATAAATTCGGCTTGACAGATCGAAAAATATCCACATTTACAACCAATCAAGTTAATAACGTAATAAAATCGTATTGACAATTAGTAAAAACAATAATTTGTTGTTTTTAAAGAAAAAATAAACGTATAAAATTTAAGCAAACTCTAAAATCCCGTTTGAAAAGACACCTTTAGGCTACTCCTCCCCAAGTTGTACACAAACTTATCCACAGAAATTGTGGACAAATTAAGATTCAAGTCTTTTTTAGAAAAATAATTACGGTATCACTAAAAATTTGGGCTGTTTTTGACAATTGCATCATTTGCCGCGCATAAACATCTTGTCCAGATCTATTAAACTGATCTCAAACCAGGTTGGTCGGCCATGGTTACATTGATCCGAACGCTCGGTTATTTCCATTTTTCGCAGCAACTCATTCATCTCCAGCAACGTTAATGGGCGATTGGCACGAATCGCACCATGGCACGCCATTGTTGCCAGTAATTCGTTACGTTGTGCAGTCAATAATTGCTTGGGATCACCTTCTCTGACTTCTTCCAATAAATCACGTGTCAGCTTTTCGATATCGGCATGCTGCAATACAACTGGCACAGTACGTACAGCCAGTGTTGTAGCGGATAATATTGATACTTCAAAGCCTAATTGTTGCACGAGTGCCTGATTTTCTTCTACGGTAGCAACATCTAGACTATCTGCATGAAATGTAACCGGGATCAGCAGCTGTTGAGTAGCGAGCGTTTGTTGATCCAATTGAGATTTTAACTGCTCATAGACAATACGTTCATGCGCCGCATGCATATCCACCATTATCAATCCATTCTGATTTTGGGCCAAAATATAAACGCCATGTAATTGCCCTAAGGCAAATCCCAGCGGCGGAACAGTTGAATTTTCCGCCGATTCCTCCTGGATGGCCTGATGTCGATCATATGTAGAGCTGTCAGATTTAGATTGGGCATCAGATAACACTTGATAAAAATTAAGCGGCTGAGCAACCATTCCAGTCGGTAGCTGTTTTTGCCTAGCATAATGCGCAGCGGGTGTAGATGAAACAAAATCCGCATGGGTAGGATTTGCAGTATGCCCGATTTGGATATTCTTGGGGAGATGCGTTGCAAATTCTGCGCCCGTATGCGGCGCAGCCAACGCCTTGCTGACACTGTGATAAATAAATTGATGAATCATTCGCCCTTCACGGAAACGAACCTCCGTTTTGGTTGGATGAACATTAACATCTATTTGCGTTGGATCAACACCTAGGTACAAGACAAATGCTGCATGGCGATCAAGATGAAGCACATCGCAATAGGCTTCCCGCAATGCATGCGTAACCAATTTATCGCGAATAAAACGCCCATTAACGAAAAAATACTGCATATCTCGCGTCGCACGCGAATAAGCAGGCAGCGCCAACATTCCCCGCAAATTAATATTGACAGCCTGCTCATTCACCCAGGTAGCAGCCTCAGAAAACTCCTGACCAAGCACCGCACTGATACGCTCTTCTACGGTTGCAGCTTGCCAATGATGACGTAGCTTGCCGTTATGATGCAGCGTAAAAGTAATCGCAGCATGAGAAAGTGCCATTCGCCGCAGCATACTTTCGCAATGCGCAAATTCTGTTGCTTCAGTTTTAAGGAATTTGCGACGAGCAGGTAAATTAAAAAAAAGATCGCGCACCTCAACCGTTGTTCCAGGCATATGCGATGAAGGCTCGGGCGACATTAATTGCGGTCCTTCACTACGAATTTCCCAGGCATGCTCAGCAGCAGGGGTATGACTAATCAGTAACAGATAGGAAACTGATGCAATACTGGCCAATCCTTCACCACGAAATCCTAGACTGGTGATGTTGTGTAAATCTTCCTGATTGGCAATCTTGCTGGTTGCGTGACGTGTCAGAGCAAGCGGCAACTCCTCCGTCGGAATACCCGAGCCATTATCCGTCACGCGCATCAGTTTCAAGCCACCTTGCGCAATATTGATCTGAATTTCAGTTGCGCCTGCATCAATCGAGTTTTCTAACAATTCCTTCAATACCGAAGCTGGTCGTTCGATCACCTCTCCAGCCGCAATTTGACTAATTAATCCATCAGGAAGTAATTTGATTGCCTGCATAATAATAAATAAGAATGAGATTCATGCTGAAAGCGGGATTTGTGCCGTAGTAACAAGGTGAATCGGTCATTATACCGACAGCAAGTTATGGTACGCTTGAGGGCTAAATAAAAAGTATTCAATTTGACCTATATATGCTATTAGCTACAAAGAAAGCTAAAATTGCTTTGAAGATCCATTCAAATAAATAATGGCATACCAAGATTAATTACTCGTAAAAATTATCATGACACAAGACGAACAAAAACGGGCGGTGGCACTGGCTGCCCTGCAATATGTGCCAATGGGAGAAATTATCGGCATCGGTACCGGATCAACCGCTAATTTTTTTATTGATGAATTAGCCAAAATAAAACATCAGATCGATGGCGCGGTTGCCAGCTCCGAAGCAACTGCAGAACGCTTAAAACAACATGGTATTGAAGTGCTCAACCTTAATTCGGTTTCCAGGCTACCTGTCTATATTGATGGTGCGGATGAAATTACGCACAACATGCACATGATCAAAGGCGGAGGCGGAGCGCTCACACGTGAAAAAATTGTGGCGGCAGTCGCGCAGCAGTTTATTTGTATTGCGGATCAAAGCAAGTTCGTAAAAGTATTAGGTAAATTTCCATTACCGATAGAAGTGATTCCTATGGCACGCAGCTATGTAGCGCGGGAAATAGTTTTACTCGGTGGACAACCTGCCTGGCGCCAAGGTGTAACAACAGATAACGGCAATATTATTCTCGACGTACATAATCTGAATATTATGAATCCGGTTGAACTGGAAAATAAAATTAATCAGATTACAGGTGTCGTCACCAATGGTCTATTTGCCAAACGGGGAGCAGATATATTGTTAATGGGAACAGATCAAGGCGTAGAAACCATCACACTCCAGAAATCATCTGGCCAGCATTAATTTTCTATATAGCGGGGAGAAGATCATGGTTGACAATGCAGCCAAAGAACATGTTTCAAAAAAATTTGATGCCGATCTTGAAGAGATTCGTACGCTCGTATTGCAAATGGGCGGATTCGTTGAAGAACAGATTAAGAATGCGGTTGGCGCATTGACCGATGGCAATGAACGCATGATTGAACAGATTATTGACAATGATCATCGCGTTAACGCCATGGAAATCAAGATTGACGAGCTTTGCTCTCAGGTTATCGTACGCAGACAACCTACCGCGATCGATTTGCGCATGATCATGACGGTTATCAACACCATTACTGATCTGGAAAGAATTGGTGACGAAGCCGCTAAAATTGCCCGTATGGCCAAACTGATTTATGCCGCTGATCGTATGCACATGCCACGTTTTGTAGAGATCCGCCACATCGCTACAATCGCTATTGATATGTTGCGCAAGGCACTGGATGCCTTTGCCCGTCTGGATCCAAATGCTTCTGCAGAAATTGTGCGCCAGGATGAGCAAGTGGATGAAGAATTCCGCTCCATTATTCGCCATCTGGTAACGTTTATGATGGAAGATCCACGCAAAATCTCTACCGCGATTGAAATATTGTTTGCAGCCAAGGCAGTTGAACGTATTGGCGATCACGCCAAAAACATGTCTGAATATATTGTTTACTTGGTGAAAGGCAAAGACGTGCGCCACGTATCAGCAGATGAAATTGAGCGCACTGTCAGCAAATAATTTCCGAATAACGGCATTTTCATGCACGAATATTCAACACTTGCTGCCGTTGATTTAGGCTCCAACAGTTTCCATTTACAAGTTGCTAGAGTAGAACAGCGGCAGCTCTATCCACTGGATAGCCTCAAAGAAATGGTGCAGCTCGCAGCAGGCTTATCTGAAGATCTGATACTGGATGAGACCTCACAAAATCGCGCGCTTGCCTGCCTAGAACAATTTGGTGAGCGCTTGCGCGGATTACCGCAACACGCAGTCAGAGTCGTTGGCACCAACTCCTTACGTGTTGCCAAAAATTCCGCAGAATTTCTGCAAAAAGCCAGAAAAGCATTGGGATTTCCTATTGAGATCATCGCTGGATACGAAGAAGCACGCTTAATCTTTCTTGGCGTAGCACATGGTCTACCTCCTTCTGATGAAGCGTTACTGGTGGTTGATATCGGTGGAGGCTCAACCGAATTCATTATTGGTAGTCAATTGAGGGCGCGTAAACTGGAAAGCTTGCCTATCGGTTGCATTAGTCACAGCCAGGCTTTTTTTCCGGATGGAAAAATTACCAAAGCATCACTCAAACAAGCAGAACTGGCAGCTCGCTCAGAAATACAAGCGGCTACTTCCGAATTCTCCGCAACACACTGGCAAAAAGCTTATGGCTCTTCTGGTACAGCGCGCGCATTAGCGCATATTCTGGCACTCAACGGCTATAACAATGGTAATGAAGAAGCAACCATCATCACCCGCACGGGCCTAGAAAAGCTACGTGATTATCTACTTAAACAAGGAGACCTTAACAAACTCTCCATCCCAGGATTAAATCCTAATCGCAGAATAATTATCGCGGGTGGATTTGCCATCATGCACGCTATTTTTACTGAGCTGAAAATAGAGAAGATGGAAATCTCCAACGGAGCACTACGTCAGGGTGTACTTTACGATATGCTAGGGCGCTTTCACAAAGAAGATATGCGTGATATTTCTGTGCAGGAATTTATGCAACGCTATCGCGTGGATCAGCAACAAGCTGCCCGTATTGAAGCATTGGCAATATTGTTTGGCAAACAGCTGTTGGTTGATTATTCTGATAAAGAAGAAACTGAAAATGCGTTGAAGTTACTCTCTTGGGCAGCTTCAATGCATGAAATTGGCATTTCAGTTGCTCATACTAGCTACCACAAACATTCTGCCTACATACTCGACAATGCTGATATTCCTGGTTTTTCCAGAATGGAACAATTTGAGCTCAGCCAACTTGTACTCTCACATCGTGGCTCACTTGCCAAAAACAAATGTTTTTTTAGTCAGCCTATTAACCTGGCGCGTTCACTTGCTCTGCGTTTTGCTACGATCTTTTATCGCAGCCGTACCCATATTGATTTACCCGCCATGACATTATCTCTGAATGGAAAGCACTGCACGTTATGCATTCCATCATCTTGGCTGGAGAATCACCCGTTGACTGCAACATTGCTTAATAATGAAATCAAGCTTTGGGAAAAAGTGAATATTGATTTGCACATCAAAAATATAAACTGAAGAACACAATACCCAGTTAGCAGCATAAAATTTCACTGTGTTAAAAATTCAATAAATAAGACATCCTTATTTATTTATCACCGCCAGCATTTATCAACATCCCCTCCTGCTGCTCTTGCTCCTGTCTGAGTCAGTGTTAACGTGCCACATGCATCGCTTGCCATAAAGCCTGTTGGCACCGCTTCCAGCGTATAGCTATTTTGTGTTGGTGTTGCTGCAAACTGAACGGTGTATTTGGCTGTACCAGTTCGCGGTGATTGCGTCACTGGCAACGTCACATTACTGTAGCTGTTGCTTTCGGTGTAACTACGCTCCAGCAATTGTGCCATTTCCAACAAAATTCCTCTTGCCTCCACTCGATTCGCGTGCTGTACATGCTCTTGGTAAGAAGGATAAGCAATGGATGCCAAAATACCTATTATGGCCACTACAATCATGGTTTCGATTAATGTAAAACCATGACTATTTGCATAATTCCGCATCTGTCTCATCTGATTTACCCTCTCATTTATTGTATTTGTTTCCAGGAACGACGCGGAGGTTGTGCACCATTTCTGATAGTCACTTTTTCCACAGCTCCTGTGGTTGTTGCTGCAATTAAATGCGTCAGGCTACCGGCACTGATTGCAACTGATTCACTACGGATACCATCGGAACCTACAGCAGCAATCACTCGATCTCCACTATCCAGCTTGCCGTCATTATTAGTATCAAATTGCGCCGGAGTCATCATGCTGCCGCTTTCAGCATCAAGGAGCATCAACCAGTTACGCCCGCCTGATTCACACGGATCTACCGAAGGGATCAAGGTGGTAAAGATAACCCGCCCGAAATCCAGCATAGGTATCACAACCGAACGCTCCCCTTGTTTAGCGCCACCCGGTTGAATCAAATCGAGATACCAGCCGCGTTTACCCACCGCAACCGGATTATCAGATGTGGTTCTCTCAAAAGGCGGTACAACCGTTTCTGTCAAAATAGTTTGCTGTTGTAACATGCTGCGATTAATTCCCATTTGGCTGTCGTGGTCCCAAACACCATACAGGCTTTGTACTTTGTAATCAGTCGGATCTCCGGCAGCAATAAATTGCCCTGTGCCAAAGAAAATCATGTACCCACCCTGTTTGTGATAGCCCACTTCTACCGGGGAAGTAATCGGCTGCACCTGATTATCAGCATTTTTGGCTGTAAACAAAGGTTGGCCACTTCCTCCAGCCACTTTCCAGTTAGCAGGGTCCGCATCTGACAAATCAAATTTCCAGACATTACCTTGCAAGTCTCCCGCATAAACAATATCAATAGTTTTGTCATCATTAGTATCAATCAGTGCAGGTGCAGAAAGACCATTATTAGCAGTATTATTAGTTGGAATTTTTTTGATCAGTGCGCCGGTCTGCAAATCAACAATCAACAAATAGGCTTTTCCGTTGGTACTGTTGTAACCATTACCAATAACTGCTGCCCAGGAACCATTATTCAAACGTGCGATTTTGGCTTGACCATGCACAAATCCTAAATCAGCATCTGTCAGCTCCCACCACACATCCGTCGCGGAAAAATTAGCTGGATCAGTAATATTTAATGCAAAAACACTTTTGCCACCGCTACCCAACGTTCCCAGCAAAACAGTTTTCCAGGTGGAACCGATATAAGCATCTCCAGCATAAGCATTCCCGTCAACGTAATAACGATGTGCATAGCTAGGATTAGTCAATTTACTTAAATTGGAATAAATAGTACTGGGGATATAAGCGAACAACTCCTCCCCTGTTTCCGCACTAAACGCATGCAACATACCGTCATTTGCCCCGGAATACACCGTTGGAACACGATTATTATTGGATGAACGCGTATACGTATGATAAGTAGATTTTCCAGCCACCCCATCCGGCAATTTTTCATAGCCAAAATCCAGCGCTCGAACAAACAATAAATCAGAGTTGACGATATCACCCAGTACACCGTTATTTCTGTTGCGCAATATGCCACCATTAGCGCTTTCATCGTTTTTTTCGCCACGCAACCAGCTTAAGCGTTTCAGCCCTTCACTATCCATCACGCCATTGATGTTTTTATTTAATGCATCTTGTTGTCCAGCAGATAATAACGAAAAGTTGGTAACAGTAAATTCCAAACCTTCGGCACCATTGTGTGTGAAGATTTTTCTACTAGCTGGTACAGGCAGCTGTTCAGAGGCTTCCCATTGCAATGTGCCCAGCGAAGCATCTGATTCCAGATCATATGCAAGTAGTTTCCCACTCCAGTCAGCACTATTAAATTTTGCCTGATACACTTGCGCACCGGTATTCAAGCGGCTGGTATTGGTTGTCACGGCAGCAGTCGAACTGACCTTGGCAGTAATACTGGTTAGAGCATTCCCTAACCCTTTAGCAAACGTTACGGGATCCTGTGCGCTGAAAAATTCACCTCGGCTATTAACCGCAGCATGTCGCAGATCATCAATTTTACGACCATCTTCAGTAACAGTTGGATTCGGCCAGGCTGTTGGCCCACCAGCGTCTCCTGGCAATGAATCCCCTAATGTACCTTCAACCCCCAATCCCACCGTAAAATTGACCATATGTTGCCAAAAAGCGGGGTTTTTCGCATTAAAGGGCACTCTGTTTGGCATATCTGGCCGCAAATCATTTTTCCAGTAATACATCGCCACATCCGCCAAGGTATTACTATAGCTATCCTTATAAGGCAGCTTCGCTTTGTATTGGTAGGTTGCAGGAGTAGCATCAGAAAAATGATTAATATGCGTACTACCATTCGTATTATCTTCGTTGCTTATCCCGGCAGGGTTTGCACCATTCCAAAAACCATCCGTCATCAAAATGTGATAGTTTTGTCGACAAGCTGGTTGAGTTCCACCATTTTGTCCAGGTGTATCACTCCACGGACCTTCATCATCCTTACGCTTTAGATATTCACCAACACTCTGCATCGCTTTACGTAATGGCGTACCTGCTGCTGGAACGACATGATCATAAAGTTGGGTAAAAAAATTATTACGATCAGCTCCCGAAAATTGTCGTACACCCGTCTTTAGTACGGTAGTAGATTTTCCATCTATAGTAGAACTCCCTTCGTTAATAGCCCCAAACGCGACGCGCATATTGCTGCCTTGTGCAGCAAAAGCATGCCCCACTCCAGCACGTGCCAGCAAAATACGTGAACGGTAATAAGTATACCAATTGGCGAAATTCTGAATTTCCTCATCGTAGGTACAAGCCGATGAATTAGCACAATCTGTTCGTTCTGGACCACCGGTAAAGGGGGCATTTTCTGGTTTAATTTCAATCTTTGTGTAACTGGCATATGCATCTACCGAACCACTTCCTTTATATTGATAATAAACCGCTGGATAAAAGGTGCGTGAAGTACTATTTGTCACCCCACTTTCTTTCTTGAGCCAGTTTGCGCTTTGCGTATTATTAACTGTTAAATTACGACAACCCTTGCCCGTATTACGTGGATTATGGGGCGCACAAGTAGGAGAGGCATCAGCCATGAGGGAACTATCTGCCTTGCTCCAAGGCAAATAACGTACCGTCGGATCATAATAGATTGTATTAACACGGCTGGAACGTAACTTGGCGGTATAACCATTCTGGTTATCAAAACTACTACCGTCAAAACCAACAACATAATTGTTATAATCACTACTGCCGTAAATACCGCTTGTTCTGGGATAGACATAACGCGCGCTGCTTGTAATACGATCATCCGGCATGATTTCAAATTGCATGGAACCGGAATCATCCAGGGTAAAGATAATATTAGGATCAACAGCAGAAGTCAGAAACAATGGAATATCTGATAGTGCCAGCGTTGCACCTGCACTACCAGTCCGGATCAGTATGCATAAAAAGCAAACAACTAATATTCCTGCTTTGGACGCGCTACAGCCTATTGCTTTCATCATTTTGTTTCCTTTTCTAGCGTCGATAGGTGCTCTGCAACAAAACGGTAGCCGTTTCTGTGCCACCTACTCCGCGCGCAACAACACGAAACATGGTTGCATCAAGCGCTGTACCAGATTGCTGTGCACTACCACTATTACCTTGTAACGAAATATTTCCGAGCTGCTCGATAAAATAACGCGGCTGGCTGGCAACTCCTTCCATAGCAACATCAACATCTCTACTGTCAACCGTATTCCAATCCATTTCAGCAACAGGATCTGGTGTTGAAGGGCAGGTAAGTGATTCTTCTTCCTCTTCTTCTGCACTGGGATCTACTATTGAAGAACACATATAGTGATACAACCCGTCCACACCGTTAAATTCCGGTAAAGTGACTTGCTCAAGAAAACGCTCGCCGGAGCGCAAAGCTGCTTCTGCTGCCTGAAAAGCCAATGTTTCATCGCGCAAATTACCGGCCATTTTTTCTTCCAGAACAGTACCTTGCAATGCGGTTGTACCAAGTAACGTCAGCACCACCAGAAAAATCAATCCGGTGATCAAAACAGCGCCGCGCTGTCTGGTATGAATATGCGGCGTAATAGCAACAGACTCATGCGTACTCTGCGATACATCATTTAAATCATCGTAAATCAATCGAACTTTAACGGTGAACAAATTACGACGAATTGGAGAAACAATGTGCTCCGGTCTGAAAAAATGATTTTCTTTGTAGCTGGAATCAATTGGAAAACTCGTATCCATATTTTTCATCTATTAACAGAAGAATCAAAGTGCGCGGTTACGCAACGCGATCACGGTAGAAAATGTCTGACGCAGTCGTCGATCAGCCGGCGTTACATCTTCACCATTAAAAACATAGGGTTGTGGCTGGCTGGTAATATTGTCCTCCACAGATTGCACCAGCAGATCAATGCGTACACTGACAACATTCTCCCAATTTGTTACTTCATCTGCCTTGTGGTAAACATCTATAGTCTTGTCTCCATCAGTATCTTCTCCATACTGAATTTGCATATTTTCAATACCCTCTACCAACTCCTCAGCAGATTGACCACTTTTTTTCCAGTACAGCGAAGGAACACCAGCAGGATTATTTCGAATGTAATAGGATCGAGTACTAATTTGCACAACCTCTCCATCCTTAAATGATTTGCCTAGTGCCGTCGAAGCATTTGATCCTGCTGATCCACCAACGCCAACAGCAGCATGTGCAATGATTTTCTGCCCGGATACATTACTAACATCAGTTGCTTTAAAAATAGCAGCACCCTGACAATTACTGACTAACACGGTGTCTCCAGCTGCAATATCGCTACTCGCATCCACAACCAAATCAGCAGATTCAGATGTATGTGAAATCACTTTGGTATAGTTCCCCTCCACACCCCTTACTACAATAACGTCCCGCTCTTTTAATGGAAAAGTTACTTCAGACGGCAGAGCAGGTGTCCAACTATTTGCACCGCTTGCTTCAAATCCCTCTAAAGGTTGCTCAAAATTCCATAAATAATCAATCTTGCCATTCAGCACATTGTTTATCGTGACAATATCTCCCCTACAACCGCGATATCCAACCATACGAATGTCACGCGACAACAACTGAAAAGCATAACGGGCGCTTTCCTGCATGCGCGCTATCGCTTCATTGACACGATAAGTGCTTTGGCTGGAAGACATGACGGTGGCCACACCACCGAGCAATACCAATCCGATGGTCATCGCTACCATGATTTCCACCAAAGTGAGCCCTTGCTGCTTTTTCCTTGTCTGTATGTATTTCATACATCGGCTACAATCGGGTGGTCATGACAAATTGCTGAGGCGCTGCAGCACCCCGACTGTCATCCCATTGAATAGTAATGGTGACCTTATTGTTGCCATCTACATTAATCGCACCACTACCAGCTGGCAGGCGCGATTTAAGTTCATCTAACCAGGTTTCTACATCACCTGGCATTTCGATCTCATCCTCTCCGGGTGCTGCTGGATCATCTTCTGATAATGCATGGTTATAGCTACCATCTCCTGCTGAAACCTGATTAGCCCGCATACTATCCAACATGCTGTATGCCATCATTGAAGCCGTTGAGCGAAAACTGGCACTCTGATTACTTTTCAGACCGGCAGTCTGTAATCCGGCCAATCCCAATAATCCAATCGAAAGAATAACGATAGCCACTAATACTTCTATCATGCTCGTACCCGTCTGAGTACGGATGGAAAGAAAACACTGTTTAATTTTCATCTTCACTTTCATCAGAAAACTCCTTGTTCGCTGGACAGTCTGCTTTTTTCACCCTTGCCCGCCCGGAAACATTAATAATAATTTCGCGAGCATCTTCCTGATGACATAAGGTAAATGTGCCATTTGGCAGATTACTGTCACCTTGACTACGTCCATTGCGCAGATACGAAATCCTGTCACCAAAATTGCTTCTGCCTTTCAGCGAGCTGCCCGTTAGCTTTGGAAAAACTCGCAAAATTTCATCACCGCCATCAACAGAACCAGCTATACCAGCATCGCTAAAAATTAACCAGCCGTCCTGCCAGCTGTCTCCGTTACAAGTCGCACCATCTGCACTTTTACAAATAGTTATGCGCATACCTCGCTTGACAGCTTCAGAACGGGCATAGTGCAAAGCCGTCATGAATTCGTTGGCCTGTGTGGTCAAATGTGAGCCTTTCATCAGGAATTGATAACTTGGCACAGCCACGGCAAGCAAAATGGAAGCAATGCTGATGGTGACCATCAACTCAACTAGAGAAAAACCTTTATTGATCAGTACAGTCATCTTGTTATTCGATAGATAAAACCATTGCTGGAATTTTGGCCGAATTAATACTCAGATCATGGTTCGATCACCGTATCTTTTCGTACTTATTTCGAGTTAACGACTGTAATTTGAGAAGACTTTAGTTTTATGAACTACTGGTTGGCTATAGAAAATTCAGATAGCATCTTCTATAGATTAAATTTCCAGTCGAGCGCTGGAATGAATTGAGTGGGACTAACTAAAAAATAAATTCTAATTCGGCTAGAAAACCTCTGAAAAATTCTCTATATCGCCATTTTCTGTATGAGTAATTAGCTTGAAATACCTATTTTAGGTATAAAGTTCACTTTTTCATCGAATTTTTTCAGAGGTTATTTAGTTAATGCTACAACTGATTACAAGATATCAATTCCTTTTGCTCCAATAAGCAAATCAATGTTCGTGTTGATGTTCTTTTTCCTTTCCCTTTTCCTCTACCTTTATCTCTTTTAACTTTCCAACTTGTTCCGGCGTCAAAATGTTAAGTACTGCTTGCCGTTCTTCAACATGATGTTTCACCATTGCATTGAAACTATCAACATGTTCTTGCCCTAGTTTGCGTAAAACTTCTTCATCAACAGCAAGCTGGGCAACCGCTTTGCGAAAAGCTTTCATACTTTGTTTCATGTCCCTTTTAAGCAAATGATGTGCTTCATGATCCTCATTTAAGTGCAGACGTACAATTTTGCCCAGCTGTTCGTCGGAAAGTCCAAGGGCTTCAGCCTGCATAGCAACATTGTGCACGTAGCTATGATGGTGGTGCTTCTCACCTTTGTCGCCATGTTTATACTTTTTATTGTGTTTGTCTTTGTGCTGATCTTTGCTCTGCTTATTTTTCGCATGAGCTTTATGCTCATGATCTGATTGACTTGCTTCGCTCTTATTCTCACTTGTCACGCTTTGAGGTTGAGTCACAGCAGCAGTAGCCTCATCCTGAGAAATAACAGCTGACGTAGCAACAGGCGCAACCAGTAAGGCACCGATGAGAATGGATAATCTGGCCAATTTGATATTCATGCAACTTCTCCCTATATATAAATAAACTACAAACTTTGTAGACCATTTGTCTTGCACAAAGTTTATGAAAGTCGGACACTCTACTGTCCTGCTATGTGATATTGCCATTAAAGTTCTTTCAGTTTTAAGTGAAGACAGCACTATAAAACATCAGCAAAACACAAAGTATTAAACACCCCTTGGAAACCCCCTTGCAAATTCCTTAGCTAACAAATAAATAGCCAAAACATGGTATCTGAAAAAACAATTGAAGAACGCTTGAAAACACTGCGTACTACTATCACGCTACATAATTACCACTATTACACGCAAGATACACCGACAATTCCAGACGCAGATTATGACGCCCTCTTTCGTTCATTACAGCAGTTGGAACAGCAATATCCACATTTGATCACGCCTGATTCGCCTACTCAGCGCGTAGGCGCACCGCCTCTCAAGCTATTTGCTAAATACACGCACCAGACACCGATGTTATCGCTCAACAACGCGTTTACAGCAGATGAAGTTATCGCATTTGATCGACGTATTCGTGAAATATTAGCGGTAGACCAAGTTGATTATGCACTTGAACCCAAATTTGATGGCTTGGCAGTTAGCCTGATTTACACCGATGGTGTACTAACAAAAGGAGCCACCCGAGGAGACGGCTATACCGGTGAAGATATCACTTTGAATCTGCGTACCCTTCCTTCTATTCCACTACATTTGCAAACAAACTCCGTAATACAACAACTTGAAGTGCGCGGAGAAGTCGTGATGCTAAAAGCTGATTTTGAACACCTCAATGAACAACAACGTAGTAGAGGCGACAAGCTTTTTGTCAATCCACGCAATGCGGCTGCAGGTTCCTTGCGTCAACTGGATTCCAATATCACCGCTACCCGCAAACTGACATTTTTTGCTTACGATGCAGTATTCCCTGTGCAAAACCAACCAGATTTCTCCAAACATAGTGAAATATTGGATTATCTCCAATCGCAATTCTTTCTGATCGCACAACAAACTGACACCACCACGGGCGTAGCTGGATTACTGGCTTATCATCAACAAATGAGCGCCTTACGTCCATCTCTACCATATGAAATTGATGGCGTTGTTTACAAAGTTGATCAACTAGCACAGCAAGAACAGCTTGGCTATATTTCACGCGCACCTCGTTTTGCCTTGGCACATAAATTCCCGGCACAAGAAGTCAGCACAGAATTATTAGCAATTGAAATTCAAGTAGGTAGAACTGGCGCACTCACCCCAGTTGCTCGTCTAGCACCGGTTTTTGTAGGCGGCGTTACCGTGACCAATGCTACCTTACACAACGAAGATGAAATTCAGCGCAAGCAAATTATGATTGGCGACACTGTCATCATACGGCGCGCGGGCGATGTTATTCCGGAAGTAGTCAGTGTTATATTGGAAAAACGACCAGTTGATGCACATGCTTTTATCATGCCAGAGCATTGTCCGGTATGTGGCTCCAAAGCCGTGCGACTCCCTGGTGAAGCTGTGACCCGTTGTACTGGCGGTTTATATTGCCCAGCGCAGCGTAAACAGGCCATCTGGCATTTTGCTTCTCGCCGCGCGATGAATATTGATGGGCTAGGAGAAAAGCTGGTCGATCAACTCATCAGTAACGAATTAGTTCGTACGCCTGCTGATTTATATAAACTTGATACTGCCATGTTAGTTGGCTTGGAACGTATGGCAGAAAAGTCCGCCAACAATCTTATTACTGCGATTGAGCACAGCAAAAACACAACCTTAGCGCGTTTTATTTACGCACTGGGTATTCGTCACGTTGGCGAAACCACTGCTAAAACACTTGCTCATCAAATTGGTGATCTTGAGCAGTTAATGGCTATGAATGCCGAACAATTGCAGCAAATTCCAGATATTGGTCCTGTTGTTGCACGTAGTATTACTGACTTTTTTGCTGAAGCACATAATCGAACAGTCATTCAGCAACTGCTTGCTAGCGGATTACAATGGCCATCGTCAAACTCTACTGCGCACTCTTCATCTGCAATCAATGTAGCCGTCGCTGGAAGAACCTTTGTACTCACGGGTACACTAGCAAGCATGACACGCGAACAGGCTAAAAGCAGTATTGAACAGCAAGGCGGCAAAGTAACGGGTAGCGTCTCTGCTGCCACTAATTATGTTGTCGCGGGAGAAAAACCCGGAAGTAAACATGCACGCGCAGTCGAATTAGGCATCCCCATACTAGATGAAAACCAACTATTGTTATTATTACAAAGCACCCCAGAAAATGAATAAAAAAACAATTGATCACGCTATCATCCACTACGTTACAAATTGATGATTGTTACAATTAACTATAAAAAATACCTATAAAATTAATATGATTGCAATTATTGGTGGCAGACGTTTAAACAAATTAGCTTGCCTAAAAATCTCTCATCGACAAGTGGTGAGAACACCCTATGGAGAACCTTCTGGATCATTGTTTTTCGGCACAATTAATACGCAAGAAGTCGTGTTTCTGTCTCGCCATGGCCATGGCATTACTATTCCACCGCATGCGGTTAATTATCGCGCTAATATCTGGGCATTACACGCTCAACAAGTGAAAATGATTATCGCGGTGACTTCAGTCGCTGGCATCCATCAGGACATGCAACCTGGAAAGATTGTCATTCCTGATCAAATCATCGACTACACACACAGCCGTGCTGCGACTTTTCAAGATCGCTCCGATCAAATCATCAGCAATATTGATTTTACGCAACCTTATTGTCAGAAAGCACGCGCTAGTCTTTTACAGGCTGCTCAAACTGCAGGAGAATCTGTCATAGACGGTGGAGTTTATGCAGCTACCCAAGGCCCTAGATTTGAAACCGCAGCTGAAATCAATCGTCTTGAGCGTGATGGCGCAGACATGGTAGGGATGACCGGCATGCCTGAAGCTATTCTGGCAAGAGAACTAGACATTTCCTATGCAACTATTGCTGCCATTGCTAATTATGCCGCTGGACGAGGCACCAGCAAACAAGCTATCCCACTGCGTGCTGCGCATGAAACATTGGAAAACACTATGGTTAACGTTCGTAATATCTTGGAACATCTGGTGAGAAACAACAATGATTAAACCCGTATTGAAAATGGGAGATCCTCGCTTGCTGCAACCTGCTCAGCCAGTTGAACAATTCGATACCTCTGAATTGCAGGAATTATTGCAGGACATGCAAGATACTATGGCTGCACTCAACGGAGCAGGATTAGCTGCTCCTCAAATTGGCGTTGGTCTGCAAGTGGTGATATTCGGCGTTACGCACTCTCCACGCTATCCCAGTGCTGAAAGTGTTCCATTTACCGTACTAATCAACCCGACACTCACACCACTATCTAACGATCAAGAAGAAGATTGGGAGGGTTGCTTAAGTATTCCTGGTATGCGTGGCCTAGTTCCACGTTATACTCAGCTGCGTTACCAAGGTGTCGATGAAAAAGGTGGTGCTATTGATAGAACGGTATCAGGCTTTCACGCCCGTGTAGTGCAGCATGAATGTGATCATCTGCAAGGTATCCTTTATCCAATGCGCATTGATGACCTACGCAAGTTTGGCTATACCGACACGTTCTTTCCAGATCAAGCTATTATTGATGATTAAAAGAAAACTATCACTTTTGAAATCAGCATGACATCCACTTCTTCCTCTCACCCAGCCATTCCTCGGATTGGTTTTATTTCATTGGGTTGCCCCAAGGCAACTGTTGATTCTGAACGTATTTTGACATGCCTACGTGCGGAAGGATATTTGATTGCCCCCAATTATGCAGAAGCTGATTTGGTCGTGGTGAATACCTGTGGTTTTATTGATAGCGCTGTGACGGAATCATTAGAAACCATTGGTGAAGCATTAACTGAAAACGGCAAAGTAATTGTAACGGGCTGTTTGGGCACAAAGAAAGACATTATTCGGCAGGCGCACCCAAGCGTATTAGCAGTAACTGGCCCGCAAGCAACAGAAGAAGTAATGGCAGCTATTCACCAACACCTGCCAAAACCACATGACCCTTATTTAGATTTGGTGCCTCCACAGGGCATCAAGCTGACCCCCAAACATTACGCTTATCTCAAAATTTCTGAGGGCTGTAATCACCGTTGTACATTCTGCATTATTCCCAGTATGCGCGGAGATTTGGTCAGTCGATCAGCGCGCGATGTATTACTGGAAGCACAAAGCCTGGTCAATTCAGGCGTTAAAGAATTACTGATTATTTCGCAAGATACCAGTGCTTATGGCGTCGATATCAAATACCGTAGCGACTTCTGGCAAGGCAAGCCAATTCGTACCCGCATTACTGAACTGGCACAAGCACTGGGGGAATTTGGCATCTGGATTCGACTACATTATGTTTATCCCTATCCACATGTTGATGAGCTCATCCCACTAATGGCTGAGGGTAAGTTGTTACCTTACCTGGATATTCCATTTCAACACGCTAACGCACGCATTCTCAAATTGATGAAACGTCCAGCAAATAGTGAAAATGTGCTGGCACGTATTCAGCAATGGCGCGCTATTTGTCCAGATATCACATTACGCAGTACTTTTATCGTCGGTTTTCCTGGGGAAACTGAGGAAGAATTTGAAGAGTTGCTTGCTTTCCTGGAAGAAGCACAACTCGATCGTGTAGGAGCATTTACCTATTCTCCCGTGAAAGGGGCGACTGCTAATGCTTTGCCTAATCATACTCCTCCAGAAGTACAACAAGAACGTCTGGCGCGATTCATGCAGCAGCAAGAAAAAATCAGTAAACAACGGCTGGCAATGAAAAAAGGCCAGCAACTTAGAGTGCTGGTGGATACGGTGGATGAGCAAGGAGCAATTGCCAGAAGTTATGCAGATGCACCAGAAATTGATGGCGTTGTTTATATCAATAATGGCACGGATCTTAAGCCGGGTAGCTGGGTGGATGTACGTATTACTGACACAGATATTCATGATTTGTGGGCAGAAAAATTGCCATCTACCCCGATTCGTATCTAGCAATCTTCAAAACGAACTGCTCAGTTCCAGCTATTGGCAAAATGAGCGACTAAGAAAGCGTGAATCAGCCAATCCGAATCGCCAAGGCGTTTCTTTTGCCTTCGAAATCCCGATACGCGGCCCTGTTACTACAGTAACTGGTTCAGTGGCAGGAAGCAGCTGAAATGGCGGCCTATTCACAGCGGTGCCACTTTGCTCCATAGTAATTCCCAATGCCTGACACAGCCGCCCCGGACCAGCACAAAGCAACCGTACATTATCCATCCCACGCCGGGTACGCATTGTATCTATGCCAAACAATGGTTCTATTGCTCGAATCAACACACCGGCACCATGTCCAGGTGGACAGCACACAATGTTAAAACACCAATGTATGCCATATGATCGATAAACATAGGCATGACAAGGGGGCCCGAACATCACTTGGTTGCGTGGTGTAATACCGCCAAAACAATGAGAAGCAGGATCATCATGATCATAAGCTTCTACTTCTACGATGCGCCCTCCCACTCCATTCAGTGTCAATATGACACCAATCAAAGCAGGCGCTACTTCTGCTGCTGGTGCTGAAAAATCGATATCAAGGGAAGAAGCAGAGTTCATATACTAAATTAAGATCCAACACCATCACAGTAACTGTTCAATATCGCCAACCAACGCTTTAGGTTGATCTATCGGTGCGTAGCGCCGTACAACCCGACCTGTTTTATCAACCAAAAATTTAGTGAAATTCCATTTGATACGCTTAGAACCCAGTAAACCTGGCTGTTCACTTTTTAAGTATTGGTAAAGTGGATGGGCATCTTTACCATTTACCTCAATCTTGGCAAACAAGGGAAAGCTGATATCGTAGTTGGATGAACAAAAATTTTGAATTTCCTGTTCACTGCCTGGTTCCTGATGTCCAAACTGATTACAAGGGAAAGCCAATACAACCAACCCTTGCTCTTTATATTGGCGATACAACGTTTCCAGCTCCTGATATTGCGGCGTGAAACCACATTTACTTGCTGTATTTACTATTAATAAAACTTTGCCTTTATAATCGCCAAGCAGTTTGTTCTGCCCATCGATTGTTCTTACGTAATAATCATAAATATCCATCATTATTTATAACACCATTCAATTTATTATGATTAGAAAAAATCCTACAGGTGATAGTCCGATTGTCCATGAAAGTGCATTTGTTGATCCTACCGCTATACTATGTGGACGTGTGGTCATACACGAAAATGTATTTATCGGACCTTATGTCGTTATTCGCGCTGATGAAGTCGATGAAAACGGCCAAATGGAACCCATCACAGTGGGCGCGCATTCCAATATTCAGGATGGTGTTGTTATTCATTCCAAATCGGGCGCAGCAGTAACAATTGGGGAACGTACTTCCATTGCTCACCGGGCGATTGTGCATGGTCCTTGTATTGTTGGCCCGGGTGCATTCATTGGGTTCAATAGTGTACTATTTAACTGCACTGTCGGCGAAGGTTGTGTTGTTCGTCATAATTCAGTGGTGGATGGTTGCGATCTTCCTGCTGGATTTTATGTTCCCTCCACAGAAAGAATCGGACCCAAAACGGATCTAGCATCCATTAAAAAAGTAGCGCCTTGGGCTTCAGAATTTTCCGAAGATGTCGCCAAAACAAATAACACTCTCGTCCAAGGATATAAGCGCATTCAAAATGAGCTTTAAAGTGTCACTGAAAACGCCACCCACAAAGTAGCTAACAATGTAAACAGTTCTCAGAGTCCCCTTAATAATCCTTGAGACAAAATAGGTAAGCTTCGCAACTATACCTGTTGCTTCATTATTTTTTAGATCAAAGATTCAGTTTATGAAAAAATCAGTATTGATTACCGGCTGTTCCAGCGGGATTGGCTACAGTGTTGCTCATGGATTGCAAGCGCGTGGCTACCGAGTTTTTGCCACCGCACGTAAAGCAGAAGATGTAGCAACTTTGCAAGCAGAAGGGTTAGAGAGCTTGCAGCTTGACTTGAATGATTCAACCTCTATTAGTCAAGCAGTTGAAGAAGTGCTTACTCGTAACAATGGCCAACTGTATGCTTTGTTTAATAATGGCGGCTACGGTTTGCCTGGTGCCGTTGAAGATCTGAGTCGGGATGCGTTACGCGCCCAATTTGAAACCAATTTCTTTAGCTGGGTAGAATTGACCAATTTAGTGCTACCAGCTATGCGCAAACAAGGTTACGGACGTATTATCCAGAACAGTTCCGTGCTTGGTTTTGCCGCTATGCCATTTCGTGGTGCATATAACGCTTCCAAATTTGCAATTGAAGGCTGGAGTGACACTTTGCGGTTAGAGCTAAGAGGAAGTGGTATTTTTGTCAGTTTAGTTGAGCCTGGTCCTATCTCTACCAAGTTTCGCTCCAATGCTATGAAAGCATTCGAACAATACATAGATGTCGAAAAAAGCATTCATCGCGAAAGATATCTAGCCATTCTTAACCGGCTTAACAAACAAGGACCAGCGGTTCCTTTTACATTACCTCCTGGTGCGGTACTTAAAAAGGTAATTCGCGCACTTGAGGCTAAAACACCTCAGGCGCGCCATTACGTTACTATCCCTACCCATTTGTTTGGTCTGCTTAAACGTATTCTACCGACGTCTATGTTAGATGATTTACTGGCTAAGGCTGGGAGTGATCATTGATAGGTAAACAAGTTTTAAAAACAACTGCTAAAAATATAAGTGCATAGTAGTAAAAACGGAACGCTTACTCACTAATTTACCAACATCAGCCTGATACCACTCGAATATCAGGCTCTATTGTTCTCAATAGTTGCTCAATTCCACGCAAAGTGCCAGAAATTGAGCTTGGACAAGTTCCACACGCTCCTTGATAGTGAATACGCAATACATCCCCTTCCAAGGCAAGTATATGCAAATCTCCACCATCACTTTGCAAATAAGGCCGTACTTCTTCTTCTAGTAAGATATTGATCCGCTCCAAGCGAAGCTGATCTTCTTCACTCAGATGTGCCAATAATTCATTGGCTTCCGCGACTATTTCAGCAGATTGCTCAGTCGCAGCAGGCGCAGCACGAATTGGATCAGCGACGGCTCGAGCCAAATCCTGCCAATCCGCGCTACCATCTTGGGTAATCGTAATCCAGCGATCCACGTAAAAAACATTAATCACGTGATCAATATCAAATAGCGCCGACGCGAGCGGATCTTCCGCCGCTTGTTCAGCATTGTGATAAGACTTCGTAACTCCCCAAGTTAATGGCTCTTTTAAAATAAATTTTAACGCGTTGGGATTAGGAGTTCCTTCAATTTCTGCAATCTTTGGCATGGCTAGTATTAATGGTTGTTCACCACCAATTCGTTATTGAGATGATCATCATTTTCGGTTGTTGCGCCTTCGGTTGAATTGAGTGCTGCATGCAAAGTATGCCATGGCAAAATGGCGCACTTTACTCTGGTCGGCAAATCTCGTATACCAGCTAATACCCTGAGCCGATTCAAATGATCAAAATTTTTCTCTTCTTTACTAATCAGCATCTCTCGAAATTCTTGAATCATAGCTTCTGCTTCTTGCTGTGTTTTTCCTTTGACTACACCGGTCATCATGGAAGAAGAAGCTTTACAAATGGCGCAAGATTCGCCTCGAAAAGCAATTTTTTCAATATGCCCATCCTGCATATCAATATCTAAATCAATACGGTCACCACATAATGGATTATGTCCAGTGGCATGATGGGTCGGGTGCTCTAGCGTCCCATAATTGCGTGGCTTACGATTATGATCAAGAATGACTTCTTGGTAGATTGATTTTTGACTCATTATACGAAGACCTTTTGTACGGATCGAATACCTGCTACCAGGGTATCGATCTCTTTTTTAGTATTATAAAAAGAAAATGAGGCGCGTGATGTGGCCGCCACATTAAAGTGCTGCATAATTGGCTGTGCACAATGATGGCCTGTACGCACAGCCACACCATCCTGGTTTAACAAGGTACCGACATCATGCGGATGAACACCATCGATAACAAACGATATCACGGCAACCTTACTAGCACTATTCCCTATAATTTTAACGCCAGGAATCATTTTGATCTGTTCCGTTGCATAGATAAGTAATTCATGTTCATAGGCAGCAATCACATCCAGATCAATTTGTTCCAGATAATCAATGGCTGCACCAAACCCTATTGCTGCCGCAATAGGTGGAGTACCGGCTTCAAACTTATAGGGGAGCTCATTGTAAGTTGTCTTTTCAAAGGAAACTGAAGCGATCATATCGCCTCCTCCTTTGTACGGTTGCATCGCTTCCAGTAAATGTGCCTTCCCATACAAGATACCTACTCCAGTTGGGCCACACATTTTATGTGCTGAGAAAACATAAAAATCACAATCCAGTTCTTGCACGTCTACTTTTAAATGAGGAGCAGCTTGCGCACCATCAACCAACACCGGTACATCATGTTGGTGGGCAATGGCAATCATACGTTTGATCGGATTAATCGTTCCCATTGCATTAGAAACATGGGACAGCGCAACGAAGCGAGTGTTCTCATTAAAGAGTTTTTCATATTCCTCAACTAGAATTTCACCTTGATCATTGATCGGCGCAACTCTGATACGAATATTTTTCTCTTCAGCCAACATCTGCCACGGCACAATATTGGAATGATGTTCCAACTCGGACAGAATAATTTCATCACCACTTTGAATAAATTTGCGTCCATAGCCATGCATGACCAAATTAATGCTGTCAGTCGTGCCACTGGTGAAGATCACCTCTCTATCCTCACGTGCGCCAATAAAATGCTGTAGCTTACGACGTGCTTCCTCGTATTCCTGTGTAGCGATATCAGATAAATGATGTACCGCACGATGAATATTGGCATGCTGCGTTTTTTGATAACGAACTAAGCGATCAATAACCGCTTGTGGCATTTGGCTAGAGGCAGCATTATCAAGATAAACCAGTGGCTTATCTCCCACTTTAGTTGCCAAGATTGGGAAATCTGCTCGTATTCTTTCTACATCAATCGCTGTTTCTTGTTCCGCTACAGACGCCACTAACGGATCGACAATTTTCATAATTTAACCCACTCGTGTTTTGGTAAGGATATATTCCTCTAGTCGTTTTTTGAGAGAAGGCACGTTAATGCGATCAATAATTTCGCCTCCAAACGCATACGTTAGCAAATTACGCGCTTCCGCTTCAGCAAATCCTCTACTTTGCAGATAAAATAGAGAGTCTTTATCCAGTTGTCCTACTGTTGCGCCATGCGCACACTTGACATCATCCGCAAATATTTCAAGTTGAGGTTTAGTATCCATGCGCGCTTTTTCTGATAACAACAAGTTGTGATTCAGTTGTCTGGCATCCGTTTGTTGGGCATGTAAACGCACCATAATATCGCCACTAAAAACACCACGTGCACTGTCATCCACAATACATTTATGCAGTTGTCTGCTACGACCATGTGGTTTGGTATGATCAATAAAAGTATGGGTATCAGCAAGCTGCTTATCTGCGAGCAATGCCAGCCCATCTATTTCACACTCTGCACCTTCAGCCAAGATAAGTTTCTGATCAAAACGAGAAATATATGCACCAAATGCAAGGCTCACTACCGCGTAATGCGCAGCTTTCTCAATAAAAACGGTGTTGTTTGCAATATGAAAAGCCTGTGAATTCTCACGCTGCAAACGAATGTGATTCACATGCGCAGAATTCTCCGTATATATTTCCGTTACTGTATTTGTTAAAGTGGCTCCCTGCTGCAAGGAAATGTATTCCTCAATGATGGTTGCTTTTGATCCAGTCTTGGCAACAAACAAGCAACGTGGATAGGTCGCCACTTCTTTGCCAGATGTCACATATAAAATATGAATAGGCAAGGTAACAGAAGCATTTTCCGAAATGACAATACATACCCCGTCATGCATGAGCGCAGTATTTAATGCTACAAACACATCATTTTGAAAAGAAGCTAACTGTCCCAAATGTTGTTCTGTTTGGGGAATACATGCTGCTGTTAAATCTGACAGATTACAAACAGCAATCGCATCATCTGTTATCTGACTCGACAACTCAGGGGTATATTGACCATCGACAAATACCAACCTATGTGCAGGGTCGTCCAGAAAGGTATTGTTCTGATAATCAAAATCTGGCAATGCAGCAATCGATGCTCTTTGGAATAAGGTATCTCTAAGCGCAGAAATATCAGTAAAACGCCACGTTTCATCGCGAGAGGTAGGCAGTCTGAGAGATTTAACTTGACTCAATGCATCTTTGCGGAGTTGATCGATGTAATGGGTGGACACAAAAGGCAGTGTTTTCTCTTGCCAGGGCTCGATCAATTTATCCAGATAATCATCCCAGATAGCCGCATTCATTGTCATGATTGCGCCCCAGCAGTTTGCTCTGCGGAATGCAGCCAATCATAACCATGTGTTTCCAAAGCTTTGGCAAGTTCTTTGCCACTGGTTTTGATAATCCGACCAGCTTCCATTACATGCACAAAATCAGGTACGATATAATCCAATAAGCGCTGATAGTGCGTAATTAAAACAAGCGCATTGTCTTTATTGGCCAATTGGTTCACACCACTGGCCACAACTCTAAGTGCATCAATATCCAGACCTGAATCTGTTTCGTCGAGCAAGGCAAGGCGAGGTTCCAACAATGCCATTTGTAAGATTTCGTTACGCTTCTTTTCCCCCCCTGAAAATCCTTCATTAACGCTGCGATCCAGAAAATCCGGGTTCATCTTGAGCGACTTCATTTTTTCTCGCACAAAATCGTCAAACTCAAGCGGATCTAATTCTTCCTCACCGCGTTGTTCCTGAACAGTGTTATAGGCTAAGCGCAAGAATTGGTTATTGGCTACGCCAGGTATCTCTACCGGATATTGAAAAGCAAGAAATACACCAGCGCGTGCACGTTCTTCTGGTGCTAACGCTAACAGATCTTGATTCTCAAATAACACTTCCCCCCGAGTAACTTCGTAACTTGGATGGCCTGCCAACACTTTAGAGAAAGTGCTTTTTCCAGAACCGTTCAATCCCATGATGGCATGAATTTCACCACTTTTAACCGTGATATTCACACCCTTGAGGATTTCAGAGCCATTGACTGTCGCGTGTAAATCACGCACTTCCAATATGACTTTACTATTAGCATCTATCATCCAACACTCCCTTCCAGCTTGAAGCTGAGTAATTTTGTGGCTTCTACAGCAAACTCCAATGGCAGCTGCTGGAAAACCTCTTTACAGAAACCATTGATAATCATGGAAACAGCTTCTTCTGCATCGATGCCGCGCTGCGCAAAATAAAATAGCTGATCTTCTCCGATTTTGGAAGTTGACGCTTCATGCTCAATTTGTGCACTATTATTTTGCACTTGAATATAAGGGAAAGTATGAGCGCCACACTGATCCCCGATCAACATGGAATCGCACTGGGAATAATTACGCGCATTCCGCGCTGTAGGCGCAATTCTTACCAATCCACGATAACTATTATTGGATAATCCTGCAGAAATTCCCTTGCTGACGATAGTGCTGCGTGTATTAGCACCAATATGAATCATCTTGGTACCAGTATCTGCCTGCTGATGATGATTGGTTACCGCCACAGAATAAAATTCCCCAATCGAATTTTCTCCGCGCAAGATACAGGAAGGATATTTCCAGGTAATAGCTGAACCTGTTTCTACTTGTGTCCAAGAAATGCGTGAATTTTTGCCTTTGGCTAATCCGCGCTTGGTCACAAAATTATAGATGCCTCCCACGCCATTTTCATCACCCGCATACCAATTTTGCACTGTTGAGTATTTGATATCCGCATCATCTAATGCAACCAACTCAACAACTGCTGCATGCAGTTGATTAGTATCAAACTGAGGTGCTGTGCAACCTTCCAGATAAGAAACTGAAGCTCCTTCTTCTGCAATAATTAACGTGCGCTCAAATTGGCCAGTTTCTTCTGTGTTGATACGGAAATAAGTGGATAAATCCATCGGGCATTTGACCCCTTTCGGGATAAAACAGAAAGAACCATCCGTAAACACAGCAGAATTTAATGCCGCATAAAAATTATCTCCAGAAGGAACTACCGTACCTAAATACTGCTTAACTAATTCAGGATGGTTTTGAACTGCTTCCGAAATCGAGCAGAAAATAATGCCAACTTCTGCCAGTTTTTCCTTATAGGTCGTGGTTACCGATACGCTATCGAACACAACATCCACAGCAACGCCAGCTAATGCAGCTCGTTCATGCATTGGAATGCCTAGTTTTTCGAATGTTCGTAATAATTCAGGATCCACTTCATCCATACTAGCAAGTTTTTTCTTCGGCTTAGGCGCTGAATAATAGCTAATATCCTGAAAATCAATTTTGGGATACTTGACATTGGGCCAAGTGGGTTCAACCATCTTGAGCCATCTTTGATAGGCATCCAATCTAAACGCAAGCAACCATTCCGGCTCATTTTTCTTCGCTGAAATCAGTCGGATAGTATCCTCGCCCAACCCTTTGGGCGCTATCTCAGATTCTATATCTGTAACGAAACCGTGCTTATATGGCTGATTCACTAATTTTTTTAATACAGCACTCATTTTTATAATTCCTTATCTGATCCTGAATTTCTAGGCTTTAAGGCTAAAACTTTCCCCACAACCACAAGTATTATCTATATTAGGATTATTAAACTTGAAGAAACTGTTTAATCCTTCTTGCACAAAATCAACCTCAGAGCCATCTATGAAAGATAATTGATCACGCTTAACAACGATTTTGGCGTTGTTTGATTCAAACAACTGATCATCTTCTAACACGTCATCAGCATAATCAAAACTGTATGCAAATCCCGAGCAGCCAGATTTCTTAACGCCTAATCGTAAAGCAACACCTTTACCACGCTTGTTTAACTGCTGCTGAACCTGTTTGGCTGCACGCTCAGTTAATGTAATTGCCATAATTTACTTTACTCACTTCAAACAAAATGATTAAAAAGCAGCTTCCCGCATATCGTATAGCTTAACTACCGCTTGCTCACGCTGCAATTCACGCTGATTCTGTTCTTCCACCAAAGTTTCCAAGGTAATATTTCCCAGGTAATCGAATATAATTTCGTTCAGGTTCGTCCATAAATCATGTGTCATACACTTGCTATCCCCTAAACAATTTTCCTTGCCACCACACTGGGTGCTATCAATAGGCTCATCTACAGCCAAAATAATGTCAGCTATTGATACCTCACCTAATTCCTTGGCCAAACGGTACCCACCACCAGGACCGCGCACACTGTTTACCAACTTGCGCTGTCTTAATTTGGAAAACAGCTGTTCCAAATAAGAAAGCGAAATTTTTTGTCGTTCGCTAATATCAGCTAATGGAACTGGACCGCTACCATGTCGCAGTGCAATATCCAGCAGTGCTGTCACTGCGAACCTTCCTTTTGTTGTCAACCTCATCTCAACCCTCAACCGTATAATTTCAAAGCAAACCAGAGCTACTGATCACGTATTTTTGCTTAAAAACGACGGTAAACTATATAATAGTTGACCATATTAGTCAACTATACACACAATTAACAATTTACTATTGCACAACGCAGATAAAGGCTTTATATTCGCTATCTATGACTCAACCCTCCAACATTATTATTTCTTTTGAGCTACCTCATCCGATGCTGCGGAGCATTCCGTTCATCTGGCTACTGCGCCTTGGGCGCTAATTAATTCAACACACTCCTCTGAAGCACAAAAATGCTGTTACCAACCCGGTTCAGCAAGTTATCCTCCTTTTATCCCAAGTAACGGAGCACAATCATGAAAGAACATTTGGTTATCTTTGATACCACCTTGCGCGATGGTGAACAAAGCCCAGGGGCTTCCATGACCATGGAAGAAAAAGTACGCATAGCCAGGCAATTGGAACGCATGGGGGTCGATGTGATTGAAGCCGGCTTTCCTGCCGCATCAAAAGGTGATTTTGAGGCAGTTAAAGCTGTCGCTGAAGCCGTCAATAACAGTACGGTATGTGGTCTCTCGCGAGCAATAGAAGCAGATATTCACCGAGCTGGAGAAGCGTTACGAGGCAATCAAAACATACGCATCCATACTTTTATTGCCACCTCCCCCATCCACATGAAAAACAAGCTGCGCATGGCACCCGAGCAAGTGGTAGAGCAGGCAATAAAAGCGGTGAAATGGGCTAGCCAATACACAGACAATATTGAATTTTCCCCAGAGGATGCCGGACGTTCTGAAATTGACTTTCTTTGTCGGATTCTGGAAGCAGTGATTCATGCCGGCGCAAAAACAGTTAATATCCCGGATACAGTAGGCTACACCATGCCAGAACAGTTTGGTCACTTGATCCGCACATTGCGCGAACGCATCCCAAACTCCGATCAAGCTATTTTTTCCGTGCATTGCCATAATGATCTTGGTTTAGCAGTCGCCAATTCACTCTCTGCAGTCATAAATGGTGCGCGCCAGATTGAATGCACGATCAACGGTTTAGGAGAACGAGCAGGCAACGCGGCACTTGAAGAAATTGTTATGGCTGTGCGCACACGACAAGATTATTTCCCATGTGATACGCGTATTGACGCCACGCAAATCGTAGCTGCCAGCAAACTGGTATCAGGCATTACTGGTTTCCCAGTACAACCAAACAAAGCCATTGTTGGTGCCAATGCATTTGCACATGAATCTGGCATTCATCAAGATGGGGTACTCAAGCATCGTGAAACGTATGAAATTATGCGTGCGGAAGATGTCGGCTGGGGTGCAAACAAATTATTGCTTGGCAAACACTCTGGTCGCAACGCATTTCGTAGTCGCTTACATGAGCTTGGCATTGAATTGGAATCGGAAGAGAAACTGAACACTATTTTTATACGTTTCAAGGATCTTGCCGATAAAAAACACGAAATTTTTGATGAAGATCTGCATGCGCTTGTCTCAGATGAAGCACAAATAACCGAAGAACATCACCGCTTACTCTCTTTGACTGTACACTGTGACACAGGACAAGCACCATCTGCACAGATTTCCATTATGACAGATGGAAAAGAACAGCAAGCCCAATCCACTGGAAGTGGTCCGGTTGACGCTACCTTCCGTGCCATCGAAACAATATTAGATACCAGAGCAGAGTTGCAATTGTTTTCGGTCAATAATATTACCAGTGGAACAGATGCCTTAGGCGAGGTAACGGTTCGCTTGCAGAAAGCTGGGCGCATCGTCAACGGGCAAGGAGCAGACACCGACATTATCACTGCTGCCGGCAAAGCTTATTTAAATGCTTGCAACAAACTATATGCCAGTCTGGAGCGTACGCATCCACAAGTCTAACTTGCTATCATCAATAATGCTTTACTGATTGAGCAAACGCTCTCTATCTATTTTTCGTTACAGTTATCACCGCTGTAACGAAAAATAGTAACCGTATGTTGAAACATATGATGCAACCACTGCGAAAAATTTTAATTCTGTTACTGCTGATTTTATTCCTGCCAGCGAATCACAGCACTGCATATGGTTTTCATTTTGAAGACAGTGCAGGAAAAACTCATGTTCTATCAGACTACAAGGGAAAATGGGTACTTATCAATTTCTGGGCAACCTGGTGCCCACCCTGCCTGAAAGAGATTCCTGACTTAGCACGCTTATCCGAGGAAAGGAGTGATATTGTAGTTCTTGGGATCGCTATGGAATATGACGACACTGAAGTGGTCATGCAATTTGTCAAGGATATGGCGATTCCCTATCCGATTATATTGGGAGATATGGCCACCGCTGCTCAAATTGGAGATCGTATCTCAATGTTACCCAGCACTTATCTATTCGATCCGAATGGCAAGCCTGCTGTACGTAAAATTGGATTGACCACACGTGCTGAAATTGAAGCCTTCATTGATACCTACTCAAAACAATCAAAAGCAAATCATTCATCAATAACCGTCAATTGAGTTATCAACCGCGACCTTTTCTGTTAGAGCCTGTTCAAAATCTTTTAAGCAAAAGAGCCAGGAATGCCAGCTGAATGAATTGCAAGCTGGTATTGAGTTTACGCTCGCAGTTTTTCCACAACCGTCGATTCTTCTCCAGCCAGGCAAAGCTGCGCTCCACCACCCAACGCTTGGGGATAACGGCGAAGGTATGCAATTCACTGCGCTTGGCAATCTGCACCGTAACCAGTTTTCCTAGAATTTCTCGCACGCCTTCAGCAAATGGTTCTCCGGTATAGCCGCTATCGCACAGCAGACTTTGTACTTTTCCCAAGCTTGGTCTGCAGTGCTCCAGGGCTTGCAACGCCCCTTTGCGGTCAGTCACTTCTGCCGTCGTCACCGCAATGGCATGCGGCAAGCCCTGGGTATCAACTGCGATGTGACGCTTGATACCAGAGATCTTCTTGCCAGCGTCATAACCCTTCTGGCCCGCCGTGTCCGTGTTTTTCACGCTCTGCGCGTCCACGATCAAGAACGTGCTGCAAGCGCTGCGCCCCTGTCTGGTACGAACCGCGCCAACGGATTTTTTTTAACGCCCGCTCCAGCAGGCTCACTCCCTCCGCATCTGGCTCACTCCAGATGGCCCAGTACGAGTGCACTGTGCGCCACTTCGGAAAACTGTCCGGCAACAGACGCCACTGGCAGCCACTCTTGAGCAAATATAGCACCGCACAAAACACCTCGTACAGATCCACGGTGCGCGGACGTGTCTTCTTCCTCGCACCCTCCAACAACAGGCGAACCTGCTCAAATTGTTCTCGACTAATGTCGCTAGGATAGTATTTTCTCATCCAGAGAGTATCTACCAAAAAAAAGATTTTGAACAGGTTCTTAGATCAAGTGAAATTCGTGACTGCGGCACAAGCTTTAAAATCTCTCCAATCTGTCTAGCATAAGCGATAGAATCGACAGAATCCTGCGTACCTTGTATTGTATTTGGCACTTTTATTTTTTGCGCTATTTCCCGCTGTGCACTGGCTGAGTAAACCCAATGACGTTGCCAGGCATTAAACACAAGGTTTGGATAATCCGCCTTGCCCAAACTACCGTTATATCTTCCTAACGCCCGAAAATAATTGCCACGCTCTAAATCGAGGTAATGCCGTAAAATAGTACAACCGTAACGTAAATTAACTCGTAAATGAAACAAATTATGTTCCGGGGTACCAATGACATCCACCCAAAACGGCATGACCTGCATATAACCGCGCGCACCGACAGACGAAACTGCGTATTTCTTAAAGTTACTCTCAATCTGAATAATACTCAGCACCAACTCAGGATCAAGCCCTGCACGCGTTGCCTCATAGTAAACCGTGGTTAAAAATGCTTTACGTTCTTTCAAATCCGGTATGCGCCTTTCCAAGCGCCCAACCATGGCATTTAGCCATTCATGTGCATCAGGATCAGACAAGGTAATCGATGCGGCAACAGCACTATCACTCACCGTGCGCTGCAACACCGTTCGTGTGCTCGCCGATAAAATTTCATAGACTTGCGAGCCCATTACCGTGGTACTGGCAAATAATAATAAGCTAATCAATCGCCGCATATTTGTTTGATTAAAGCCTCTATCTCCTGCAAAGAAAACAGTCGAGATGTTTTTTCTGATCGCCCTTGATATTCCACCATACCATCGCGCAAATTGCGTTCACTGATCACAACCCGATGAGGGATACCAATTAGTTCCTGATCAGCAAACATGGCTCCTGGCCGTTCTGCACGATCATCCAACAACACCTCAACACCCGCTGCGCGACACGCTTGATAAATCCGCTCTGCTTCAGCTTGAACCTGCTGATTTTTATGAAAACCAATCGGAATAATGGAAAGCTGAAACGGTGCAATTGCATCCGGAAAAATAATGCCACGCTCGTCATAGTTTTGCTCAATTGCCGCTGCAACAATGCGTGAAACACCGATGCCATAACAGCCCATTTCTAATATTTGCACCTGCCCAGACTCATCCAAGTAAGTTGCTTTCATCTTTTCGGAATACTTAGTGCGCAGTTGAAAAATATGCCCCACCTCAATCCCTCGGCAAATTTCAAGCGTTCCTTTGCCGTCAGGAGATGGATCTCCAGCCACTACATTGCGAATATCAAACACCTGATCCGGCACGGGTAGGTCACGCTCAAAATTGACATTCACTAAATGGTGATTTTCTTCATTTGCACCACACACAAAGTTGCTCATCTCTAGTACAGCGCGATCAGCGATAATTTCAACCTTGGTATTAACAGGCCCTAAATATCCCGGAGGGCAATCCATTTCAGCAATAATTCTACTTTCATCCGCAAATTCAAAATAACTAAGAAATGGGATCTTTCTAACTTTTGTTTCATTTAGTTGATGATCTCCTCGGAGCAGTAGCAGATAAAATCGCCCTTCTGCGATTACCGCCAATGTTTTAAGCGTTTGTTCAACCGGAACAGCTAAAAATTCGGCCACCTCAGCACAAGATTTTTGTTCAGGTGTTATCACCTTTTTCATCGTACTCGCTGGCGCTTTACGCGCAGCACCATGCGACACAGCCTCAGCCAACTCAATATTGGCTGCATAATCAGAATTAGGACAAAATGCAATGGCATCCTCGCCAGAATCAGCTAATACATGAAATTCGTGTGATCCGCTCCCCCCTATTGCTCCTGGGTCTGCTGCAACAGCTCGAAACTTCAAACCAATTCGAGTGAATATTTTGCTGTAAGTAGTGTGCATTTGCTGATACGTCTGCTCCAGACTCGGTAAATCAGCATGAAAAGAATATGCATCTTTCATGATAAACTCTCTCGCACGCATGACACCAAAGCGTGGACGGATCTCATCACGAAATTTAGTTTGAATCTGGTAGAAATTGATCGGGAGCTGGCGATAGCTATTAATCTCGCGACGGGCAATATCAACAATGACCTCTTCATGAGTCGGCCCAAAGCAAAAATCGCGTTGATGTCTATCCTGAATTTTTAACATTTGTGGCCCAAAGACATCCCAACGCCCTGATTCTTGCCAAAGTTCCGCAGGATGGATGGCAGGCATCAAAAGCTCCAGCGCGCCGCTGTTGTCCATTTCCTCCCGGATAATTTGCTCAATCTTGTGTAAAATCCTTAGTCCCAGCGGCATCCAGGAATATAGCCCACTACCCAAGCGCTTAATTAATCCGGCGCGTAACATGAGTTGATGACTGATTAACTCAGCTTCAGCAGGGGCTTCTTTAAGAGTTGAAAGGAAAAATTGAGACACACGCATGGCGAAGTTCCATTTATCATAGTGAATAATAAAATTATTTTACCTTGAAATTGCTTTGGTCCAAGCAACCATTAGAAAACGCAGGCGAGGTGATTAGTTCGAGAAAAAACAATGAAAAATGGAATCGATGCGTAACCAATGCGTATTTTAGTCAATTTTTAACACAGAAATAACAACACCATTCGTTTTTCAGTGATCCTCTGACGCGGGTTGATTGAATTGACAAGATTATTACTGGTCAAAAATAAAAACTAATAAATTACGGATAAAATACAAACACCATCAGCAATTCACTATAAATTAAGTTAAATTAACAGACAAATCGTATGATTGACCGTAATGGCTATAGAGCAAATGTTGGCATTGTTCTTCTAAACTCTA
This sequence comes from Nitrosomonas stercoris, assembly GCA_006742785.1. Classification (NCBI taxonomy): domain Bacteria; kingdom Pseudomonadati; phylum Pseudomonadota; class Betaproteobacteria; order Nitrosomonadales; family Nitrosomonadaceae; genus Nitrosomonas; species Nitrosomonas stercoris. The sequence continues at coordinate 2,203,961 of AP019755.1, forward strand.
GAAACCAGGTATTCTGGGGTAAACGTGCTCGCCAAAATTCATGGCAATTTCCCCAAGGTGGCATTAAATCTGGCGAAACCCCTACTCAGGCAATGTATCGGGAACTGGCAGAAGAAACAGGTTTACAGCCAGCACATGTCAAGATTATCGGACGAACAAAAAGATGGCTGCGTTACGATGTGCCATCTTGTTGGATCCGGCGAGATTGGCGCAAAAATTATCGTGGACAAAAACAAATCTGGTTTCTACTGCGTATGCTGGGAAAGGATAGTGATGTTGCACTTGAAACTTGCTCTCATCCTGAATTTGATGATTGGTGCTGGAATCAATATTGGGTTGAACTGGAATCAGTCGTTGAATTCAAGCGACAAGTTTATCGCTTGGCTTTGACAGAACTCTCTCAGTTACTCAAACACGAAATCTGCCCAGGTAATGATTTGGCATATAGAATATGTCAGGAATCGATTAAAGATTCCTCAAAAAAGACACTAGAAGGATGACAAGACAATCAAATCGATTTGCAATTAATAACTGATACCTTTCGCTTAACACGAAAACATTAGTTGAATCACAATAATGACATTCGACAAAAATATATAAAATATAATTACTACAACACACGACACTACTATTTCAAATTATGAAGGAGAGCATAATGAAAAAGCATACTTGGACCACCTCGTTATTATCATTAAGTTTAGGAATAATATTTGGATCCACTAATGTAATCGCAGCCAACGAACCTATACAACCCATCAAAGCGGTTACACCTGAAAATGCGGATGTCACAGAGCTGGGCAAAATGCTTTTTTTTGATCCCAGATTATCCAAATCAGGTTTTATTTCCTGTAATTCCTGTCACAACCTCAGCATGGGCGGGACCGACAATATCAAAACCTCAATTGGCCACAAGTGGCAACAAGGACCGATTAATGCGCCTACGGTACTTAATTCAAGCATGAACCTTGCTCAATTCTGGGATGGAAGAGCCAAAGACTTAAAAGAACAAGCGGGAGGGCCAATTGCTAATCCTAAAGAAATGGGTTTTACCCATGAAATGGCTGAAAAAGTGATTGCTTCTATTCCGCAGTATCGTGACCATTTCAAAAAGGCATTTGGCTCCGATGAGGTCACTATTGATCGTATTACTACTGCCATTGCCCAATTTGAGGAAACACTGGTCACACCAGGATCAAAGTTCGATAAATGGCTGGAGGGAGATAAAAATGCCTTAAATAAAGATGAGCTGGAAGGCTACAATTTATTTAAAAGCAATGGCTGCGTACAATGCCATAACGGTCCAGCAGTGGGCGGCACCACTTATCAAAAAATGGGCGTTTACAAACCTTACGAAACCAAGAATCCTGCTACCGGACGCATGGCAGTAACCGGCAAAGAGGAAGATCGTAATTTCTTTAAGGTACCGGTATTACGTAACATCGAACTCACCTATCCCTACTTTCACGATGGAGAAGCAGCCACGCTTGAACAAGCGGTTGAAACAATGGGCAGAATCCAGTTAAATCGTGAATTTAATAAAGATGAGATCTCTAAAATAGTGGCTTTCCTGAAAACCTTAACAGGTGATCAGCCTAATATTCAGATACCAATTTTGCCACCTTCCAATAACAGCACACCACGTCCACAACCCTTTTGAATATTATCAGGCACAGCCCTGATATTACATTTACTTTCAACAACCCAACCTTTTTGACCCTAATAAAATGGTTGGGTTGTTGCTATTTATACAACAAAACAACATATTATTTTTTCTGAAACATCCTTAAAATCAAGCCAAATTAGCAAAGCAGGTTAACGAATCATGAGCATTTTCAGCATCTTGCACCAATCTCCTTCCGGCAAGAATCTGTTACGCTTGTTCCAACTCAGAATCATTGCTATTTTTTTTCAGATTGTTATTTTTTGGGTAGTCTATCAATTCATTGAGCTCGAGTTACCCTGGCTTGAAATCACCTTAACCATTGCAATACTCGCAGTTTTAAATTTTTTTACCTGGATTCGATTACGTTATCCCTGGCCGGTTACCCACCCTGAATTCTTTATTCAGTTACTTATTGATGTTGTGGGGCTCGCAGCTCTGTTATATTTTAGTGGAGGATCAACCAACCCTTTTATTTCACTGTACTTACTGCCACTTACCATCACAGCCATCGTACTGCCTTGGTATTACACCTGGAGCATGGCAGTCATCACAATTTCCTGCTACACCTTGCTACTATTTAAATACATTCCCTTTCCACACGATCACCTCGATGATCATAGCCGGCACATGTTTGAGTTCAGTTTGCACATAGCCGGCATGTGGCTGACGTTTGTATTAAGCACTTTGCTCATCACTTCATTTATCGCCCGCATGAATGCCTCTATTCGTGAACGGGACAACGAGCTATCAAGATCGCGCGAACGAGCCTTGCAAAACGAACAAATCATCGCACTTGGCACTCTAGCCGCTGGTGCAGCACACGAGTTAGGCACCCCCTTATCAACCATGGCTATTATTACAGGAGAAATGCACCGAGAAGTGCCTGAAGATCCCGAATTACAAAATAATATACAAATCTTGCGCGATCAAATAGCACACTGCAAACAAATACTGACACACTTATTGGCAGATGCAGGACAGTCCCGAGTGGAAGCAGGTAGTGGTCAACCTGCGGACGTTTTCTTACAACAAATTATAGACAAGTGGCAATTAATTCGTCCTTCTGTTAAGTTTATCTATCAATGTAAAAGCACACAGCCTGCCCCGGTGATCATGAATACTCACTTGCTCAGCCAATCTATTTTAAACTTGCTAAATAATGCGGCAGACGCTTCAACCGAACTGGTAACCATTTTCAGTCAGTGGAATGAAAAACAGCTACATCTGACCATACTGGATGATGGAACAGGACTGGATACAGAAACAGCAGAACATGCCGGCGAACCTTTTTTTACGCGCAAAGGACCAGGACAAGGGTTTGGCATTGGATTATTTCTCGCCAACACCAACATTGAACGCTTTGGTGGCAACATACGCTTATTTAACCGCCCCGAGGGTGGAGCGTGCACACAGGTAACTATTCCTGTTGCGTACAAAGCAGCTGATAACGCACAATCCTAAGAGGAATCTATTTCGTGAATGTTTCTATCGATCACCCCAGCTTACTTATCGTGGACGATGACAAAACTTTCTGTGATGTACTAGCCAAAGCGATGACAAAACGTGGATTCGAAGTTACTTGTACACATGACATCCACACGACGACCAAACAAGCAGAAGCACTCATACCGGAATACGCCGTTATTGATCTCAAATTGGGAAACGAGTCTGGTTTATCACTTATTGAGGCTATTAAGAAATTGGATCCAGGGACTCGTATTGTTGTACTAACTGGTTATGCCAGTATTGCTACTGCTGTAGAAGCCATCAAGCTAGGAGCAACACATTATCTAGCTAAACCGGTAGATGCTGACGAAATTATGCTAGCATTTGAACGTACCAACGGAGATGTTGGTACGCCAATTAATCCTCACCGGCTCTCAGTCGAGCGAATGGAGTGGGAATATATCCACCACATTTTGGTAGAAAACGATAACAATATCTCTGCAACAGCTAAAGCGCTCAACATGCATCGACGCACGCTACAACGCAAACTTTCAAAAAGACCAGCTCAGATTTAGCTTTATTCCACTGGCAAAAATATCAATCATGCTAAATATTTTCGCCAGCGCTGATCTTAATTAGCTATCCGCCAGATAAAATTTATCATCAATCCAGTAATAAAAATGTACCTAACGACATAGCCAAATACTCGTATTTACCAATAATAATATTGATCAATAAGTGAGAATTATCAACTAAAATTATAGAAAAATTCCCCTGTATTTATATAATTTTGCGCCTTAAACAAACATGATCACTGCTAAACTATTGAAATGATACAACTAGTATAATATTTCCAAGAATCCAATCACTCTATGAACGAACTATTGACTATCTTGCGCGAAAACCCGGAACCGCTTAGTCGATTGGATGTGAGTAACTTTTACCATGAGCGTATCAATCACAGCGCCTTGTTTGCGAAAGGCAAAAAAACACATCAACGGCATTGAGAACTTCTGGAATCAGGCCAAGCGTGTGTTAAGAAAATACAATGAGATTCCAAAAGGATCGTTCCCGCTATTCCTTAAGGAATGCGAGTTCAGATTTAATTATGGAACCCCAAAACAACAACTGAAAACACTAAAGGAGTGGGCCGATATTTAGTACTTATCTACTACAGCCCCAACATTTTAGTTTTGGGCCAGTTTCATTCATATAGGTGTTTTACTTAAACAAACTGATTGGTACTCCATTCAGCATGATCTCAGCAATTTATCCTTCTTCCGCATTCTGTCAAACTCCACCATAAATTCACTGCTAGCTTGTCAAGCACACAACAATAACCGTTAGCACAATTTGTTCAACCTCTTTTACCAGAAAAGAACAAATAATTTACTTTCTCAAGTAACTTATTTATCTTGTTTTTCTATCGAACTATCTTGATAAAGCTGAGAACAGCTATCACAAAAACGATTAAATCCGCAATGCTCCTGCCAGCACTGAATTCTTTTGTATCGATCCAATATAAGGCGCTGCAAATGATCAGCTCTACCCGATCCCTTAAGCAATACCAAATCGCCAGCACGTAACGCCCTTTTTAAAAAAGAAGATGCCTCTTTTAATTCCCTAAAGATCTGTAAGGTTGAACTATTCTCATTCTCTTTAACACATAAAGCACGATACGCATCGGCACCTACAAAAACAATTAAATCGACATATTCTTTTAATTCTTCAATACATCGCCCATAGATTTCAGAACTATCATCTGAAAAATTAGTAATAGAACCAATCACCGCAATTTTTCTTAACGCACCTGTTGCTTCTTTTAAGAATTTAAAAGGTGCGCGCAGCGACCAAAGAGGAGCTTTCATATCATCACGAATAAACGTTACACCGTCATCCATAATAACCGGTTGCATACGCCCTTCCACGGGAACAGCGTTAATCAATCTCGGAATTGCCTGTTCAAGTGTAACTCCTGTAGCCAGCACCACCCCAAGTGCACACAATACCGATGTAGCAAGATGTGTGCCATGTAAACCTGTTATTACTTCATGGATCTCTCTTTCACACTCAATTGTAAGTGTTAGTGGTTGCGGATAAATAGAAGTAGCATTCAGCAAACGAAGTGTTGCTCCTTTATCTCTGCCAATCCAGATAACTTTCCCCTTACAACGCTTACCAATTTCTTTTACACGCGAATCATCAATATTGAGAACCGCAGTACCATCCTCTGGCAAAGCTTCAATCAATTTTGCTTTCTCAGCCGCAATACCTTCTATCCCCTGCCCTTTAAAAGCTTTGAAATGATCTTCTCCTATATTAGTTAAGACAGCGATTTTAGGTTGGAACAATTTTAACGGGAGATCAAACGCACCTAACTTAAAAGCACCTAGCTCTATAATGCAGAATTTATGTTTCTTCTCTACAGCGAGCATCGTTTCTGCTACGATAATAGGCGTGTTCAATGACTTAGGAGTAGTTATAACCTGATAGTAACTTGAAAGAATTAAGTAACAAAATTCCTTGGTGGTCGTTTTTCCTGCGCTACCCGTTATACCAATAAACTGTGTTTGAGTAAGGCTCAACTTATGCAATCTTGCACGTATAAATATTAGTAGCAAGCGTTTACGCCAGGAAAAAGTGGCATAAGAAAATTTTATTTCAACTCCAAGTTGATGAAGTCGCTTAGTTATGCTTTGGCTTTGAGACATTTTGACTATCTCCATTAGGATCTATCAATCATGACAAATTTCATCAAGAAGTTAATACAAACTCTTACGGCCATTAGACTCGAAACCAAACGTTATAAACATTCCACCATACACGTAATTATTAACTGGCTTACTGCATTTCGTAAAGATCTATTTTCAGCACGGGAAATTCGAATGTATGGACTCGCTGATCCTGAAAAAGGTGCAGATCGTATTCGGCATTATGTTTCCAAAGAAATGGCCGATCGATTTTATCGTAGACATAACCCTGAAACCGCAATTTCAAATATTGAGAATAAATTTTTTTTTACAACCCTATGCTTACAACATCAACTACCGACTCCTACAACTTACGGCATTTTCAAGCAGGGCACTGTCAAAAACCTTGATGGAAAAATATCTAAAGGGATAGATGAGTTCCAAAACTTCATTCTTATGTTACAACCCGGAGAATATTTGCTAAAGCCCAACAACGGCATGCTTGGCTTGGGATTATTCAGTCTTAACGTTGAAGAAAAAGGTAACCCAAAACTCCAAGGAAAATCTATTACCATAGATAATCTCTACAGGGAGCTACTCTCCATCGAAGCAGCACTTCCTGCGTCAAGCAAGGGAGATTCTGTAGATATGGATTTCGAGGGGCTACTGTTTCAGCGACGCATAGCCAACCACCAGGAAATTACAAAACTAACTGGATTCGCGATGCTGCAAACGGTTAGAATCTGTACATATGTTAACGAAAACAATGCGGTTGAAATTCTTTTTTCTTTTATGAAACTTGCTGGTCAGGAAGGTTTGGCTGATGCCTTTAATCTTGGCAAGACTGGTAATATGCTGGCAAAAGTTGATCTGGTTACCGGCAAGTTTCGTCAGGTTCATGCAATGGATCAGCAGCACGGATACTTTGTAGAAATGACTCACCACGCAACCACACAAACAGATTTATCAAGTTTTACCGTTCCTCATTGGCAGGCGTGCTTAACACTAGCCAGAAAATTAGCCCTCACTTTTCTGCCATTACGCGCAGTCGGATGGGACATTGCTATTACTAATGAAGGGCCTATGGCACTTGAGGGTAATGATAACTGGGTACCAGTCGTATCCTTTGATATCAGTATTGACAAACTTAAACAGTATCAACTTAAGCCTTAATTGAAAAATATGATTTCCTTTCCGAGAAGTTTTTCAACCTCTAAACAATTGACATATGGACTGCATACTTCCTTCCTGGGGTGTCAATGGATCCCAGAAAACATTACCTTCGATTAGAAAAGGGCCTGTATCAGCCACAGCAACATCCCACCCTATAGTTCGTAATGGAGCAAATGCTTTCTGTGCATTCAAAACAAGTGTTACACACTGCTCCCAATAAGGAGTCGTGAATTTTTCTCTCTTTCCTTCAGCATCTTCTGCGTAGTCTTGTTTTATCAAATGCCTCTTAGTATCATTATACTTAACAGCTCTATCAATAATACCGTGCTTATTAAGTATGCACTGACGTCCTCCATTAACGCCCCATGAAAAATTATCAATCAAACTTCCTGGTTTAGGAAATTTGATTTTTCGAATAATTAGCTCTGGCTGCCCGCTCTTATCCAGATAAGTAATTAAACGTAGGCTCTGTAGCACTGTATTGCCTGTAAACTCTGCAATCGCTTGGTGGCTATATAATCTTTTCTGAAAAATATATTGATCAGGGTTTTCAGTTAATGTCTGCTTGAATACCGTACGTAACGGTCGATCTAGATCAACGGCTCGATGCGTACCATCTACAAAATCCAAAGCTAGCACCCCTTTACCATGATAACCATGAACAGGTTTCATAATAATATCAAAAGGATAACGAGCTAACCCACCTAACAAATCATCTTCAGTCTCGATTTTTCGCCCATCCCCCCAGTAGGATTGGCCATATGGTTCAAAAACCGCTACTAATTCAGGAACAGCCAAATTATTCTTGGTGCAGTAATGGTGAAATGCAATCTTATCTTCTGTTAAATATCGATATTCAGCGGGATTCAGCGTTTCTTGTATCCTTAAAAAATTTTCTTTGCTGATCATCCCGTTACGCTCTTCGTCACTCCAAGATGGATTAAGCAAGTCCTCCATAAATATTTCTACTGGAGAATATTGCTCTGATGTTGCCAACTGAAAAAAACGCAAATAACTTGCTATCTTTGGATAATCATTAGTTTCAGCTATTTCATTTATCCGTCTGAAAGCCGCAAACAGTTTTTGAAGTTTCACGCTTGTACAAATTAGGTTAGTTTTGAATACAAATGGGGAGCAGGATCAGTTATCGCCTGAATAAATCCATATATACTACCTGCCGAAAGATTTTTCCAACCCGCTGGTGACAATAACTGCTTCCATAAGGAACCAGCCAAACAGTAACGTCCTTCCCCGGATTTCTCAGAAATTTTAGGCAGAGTGCCTGTTTTTGCGTAATGGATTCCCATTTCGATGAAATTTAATCCCTGCCACATTGAAGCCGAGATGGTATACCAAGCTCGAGGATTACACTCAATTACATATAGTTTTCCATCACGCTCATCAATACGCATATCAAAGTGAGCCAGCCCCTCATAATGGAAAGCCTTAACCAACTGCGTCGCAATTGCATGCATTTCTGAATGTTGAGTAAATTCAAGCACCCCACCACCTAACCATGATTGGACGGTATTACATAATATTTGATCATTCGCAGCCAAAATGCTGATATCTATATCGTTTCCTGGTATATAGGATTGCACAATTAAAGGTAATCGCGCGTAACGTGTATCTTGGTCAATATATATACGCAAAGCTTGAAGATTATCCAAACGTACTACTCCATGACTAGACTCAGCTTCTAATGGCTTTACAATAAGTGGAAAACCAATCTGATCAAGGATATTAAAGTTAAGTTGATCAGGAGATTCTAATAGAATTGTTGGAGGAATAGGCAAGTTATATTTCACACATGTTTGAGCAAAAGACCATTTATTATGCAAAGTATCCAACGTTATCCGATCACTACAAGGGAAACAGGGTAAATCTGGATAGGCTTTTTTAGTTGCTGCCAAAAATGCCGCACTCCCCATATCGGATGGCAATACAATATCAAAACTCTCAGATTGAACTTTCTCTCGCAGTAATTCCTGAGTTTCAGCAGATGGAAGACCATCCTGCCAAAATTGAATCTCACTATGTCCACGTGTATAGCGAGAATATTTAAGCATGCGAGCGCCACGGGGGCCCATTGTCTGAACAAAAGCATTCATGCCCTTTAAGCAATACAATACCTTTAATCCTAATGGGCCAGATTCACAAAGCAACAATACTTTCATGTCATCTACATAATTCAAATAATAAGAATGGTACTGCTTTGAATAAAAACATCTTCACTCCGATCTACGCTCTAGACCGAAATATTTTTTTAACATAGGTCTTTAATTTCAACCTCTCCAGTACCTGAACGATAGCACGTGACAATTTGTCACTACTTGCATGCAATATCACCTTAATAAAATTACGCCAGGTGCGCCGGAAATAATATATATCTGCACAATATTGATTATCGGTTGCAAAAAAGGCCTTATGCGCACCTTCTCCCTCGGTAAAATCAAAAATTTTTATATGATCCGTCATAAACATGCACTGCAAGGCGAAATACTGCAATAACGTGCCGGGAGACCAGCGTTGATATTCAGGATCGTGACCGACGTACTCATAAAGCGCGACTCCATCCTGTACTGGACAATAAATATAAGCAATCGGCTTTTTCTGATAAAAAAGAAGATAGCCTCGCACGTTATCCTCTGCAGCAAGCATCAGCATATTTTCCCGAAACTGCTGATTAGCAGGCAGACCACAATCCAGTAGTCGCTCCTGATAGGTCTTTTGCGAAACTTCCATTGCCAGCTTATGGAATTCATGCATTTCTTCTGGTTTGCGATACTCTTTCCAATCGATTTCTCCTCCCGAAAATTCCGTAAATTTTTTTATTTTACGCAGGAGCGTATTTCTCGATTTAGCAGAAAACTTCTTCAGATAATTTTCAAAATCACCACTAAATACAACCCAGTATCTCTGGTAGCTTGAAGGAACATACTGAATCGCCTGGGGCAATATGCTTAACCTGGTTAGTGATGATTCTGCTGGATGAGAACGGGTCACCACCACGTCAACAGAATCCCTGAATAATTCCGGGAGTTCCGCAGGTACAGCTGGGTGGGCAGGAAGCTTAGTGAAATGAGTTTTCAGTACACGGGCACTCAATGACCAAGTAAGAAGACTTATCTCTCCTAATCGCACAGTGAAGTTTATTGATTGTCTGGACCACTTCTCCATCAGAAAAACCTTGAACAAATCTGCTCAGCATAACGTTTAATTGTATGATGCAAACGGGAATGTAAAATTCTTTGCGGCCTTATTTTAGGAATTATTGTTGGATCAAGTTCAGAAAATACAGCTGTTCTGAACTTATCGGTATGCTCAGATAAGAATTTACATAAATAATTAAAACGGCTGATATTTAATTTATCTGGTGTACTCAATTTACCTGTGTTTCTACCTTTAACCAATTCAAAACTATGCAAAACAATTACAAAAGAGAACCAACCTTGTCTCCAGGCATTCAGTAAAGCTGTTTCCATTTCTTTCGCGGAACATGCTGCCAGCTGTGCGTGTCGCCAATGATTTGGATAATCCTGAAAAAAAGAAATAGGAAATTCCCAAACGCTTTCAATCTTATATGGCTGCAATAATTGTTCATTTAAATCGATCTTGCAATCTTCACCCAAATAGCAAGGGTTATAGCTGGAATCAAACAGCAATCCATTTCGTGCCACTGCGCGCAACGTATCCTGATTAGCACCATAGCTTCCAGCGCGAAAAGCATGCAACTTCTTCACTCCTGCTGCCTGGAGACTACGTATTCCTTTTGCAATCAACGCAACTTGTTCATCCAGCGCAAACTGGTGCATATACTGTTTAAAGTGGGCAGGAATAGTTGGATCATAAATTTCACTGAGCCATTCAGTATGTAAATGTAGTTGAACTTCCTGACCGCCGTGTTGAATCAAATCAACAACATCAACCAAATGTTCATGCCCGACTCGATCAGCAAAAAGTGGTTCTACAAAATAAGTAGCTTTTAAACCATACTGATTAAGCAATCTGATCTGATAAGGTAAGCCAAACTCACCTCTCGCAGTTTCACCATAAAAACATGCTGCAACTTCTTCATCAAAAGATGTTTTATTCGAAGATAATGCTGTAACTGGCCAACCTTTGGAATAAGGCCACAATTCAGTATCGACGGTGAGATAAACATTCAGCATAAACTGTTCTTCTCACAAAGAAATACTTTGTGTCGCAAGCTTACTATTAGGCCACCTTTTCAATCTGTTCTACATAGGAAGAACTTGTGCTAAGAACATTACGCAGGAAGGCCTCAAACATTAGTAATGTCCAGATAGGAGCACTATAATCTCGTCGGCCAGATTGATGCTGATCCAGCATTTTTTTGATAAAGACCATATTAAATATCCCTGTATCAGCCAATATATTACCGAGTAACGTTGTGCGTACATGCTCACGCAATGGGCCACGGAACCAACTAGCTAACGGTACTGCAAAACCCATTTTGTTACGATATAACACTTCATGTGGCAAATAGGATTCCAATGATTTCTTGAAAATATATTTACCTTCCTGCCGTCGCAGTTTCATGGAAGCAGGCAAGCCCGATAACCATTCAACAAATTCATAATCCAATAAGGGAATACGCACTTCTAATGAGTGTGCCATGCTGGCACGATCTACCTTAGTCAGTATATCGCCCGCCAGGTAAGTTTTCATATCCAGATATTGAACCCGTGATAACGCATCTCGCGCCGGATTCTTAACGTCATAATAACGCAATACTTCAATCGCTTGATAGCCTTGTAAGCTACGATGAAAATCCCGGCTAAACAGCTGTTGCCGTAACTTGTTGTCGAGAACAGAAACACTGTGAAAATAACCTTCTACCGAATCACGTGCCAGTGATTCAAAAGTAGTTTTGGCGCGCAAGAATTTTGGAGCCCAATCTGCCTTGGGGTACACATAACCCAACAAGCCAAATATAGGTTTACGCAAACCCAAAGGCAATTTTGAACGTAGCTGCTCTTCTATCATATACCAGCGATAGCGACGATAGCCGGCAAAATTTTCATCTCCTCCATCCCCCGAAAGAGCAACAGTTACCCGTTTTTTGGCCAGTTCACAAACACGATAGGTTGGAATAGCTGAACTATCAGCAAATGGTTCGTCATAGAGCGTCGCCAGGCGATCAATAAGATCAAAGTCATTTTGTTCAACTTGCTCGGTAAAGTGCTGAGTTTGATAACGTTCAACGACCATCTGAGCATAATCTGATTCATCAAAAGCACGATCAGAAAAGGAAATCGAGCATGTATTGACAGGTTCTTGCATCAACCCGCTCATCAGTGCAACAATGGCACTAGAATCCACCCCACCAGACAAAAAAGCACCAAGCGGGACCTCGCTCATCAGGCGTTTATCAACAGCTGAACGTAAACGGGTAACAAGCTCTTCAGCAGCTTCCTGCTCATTTAAAGCATCATGCGGTTGAAACGGTATATCCCAATATTCACGAGATGAGGCAATTGATTGATCCTGACGTAACATTAATGTATGACCAGGATTTAACTTGAAAGTATTTTTGAAGATTGTTTTGGGATCAGGAACATAGCCATAAGCAAAATAATCTTCTATCGCTTGATGATCAAGCGTTCTATCAAAATCCGGATGCACCAACAATGCTTTAAGTTCAGAAGCAAACAAAAACAAGCCATTGTTCAACCAGGTGTAATAAAAAGGTTTAATGCCTAAACGATCTCGGGCCAAAAACAATACCTGCTGGTTACGATCCCATATCGCAAAAGCGAACATGCCATTAAAGTGCGTAACACACTGCTCGCCCCACTCTTCCCAAGCATGTACGATGACTTCTGTATCACAATGGGTACGAAATTTATGCCCCAAAGTGCTCAATTCATCTGCCAGTTGCTCGAAATTGTAGATTTCACCATTAAATACAACGACAACACTTGCATCTTCGTTGAATAAAGGCTGCTGCCCACTGGATATATCCATGATTGATAATCGACGATGTCCAAGACCAATATTTGGTTCAATATGTATTTGACCATCATCCGGGCCACGATGCACCAGTGTCTGGTTCATACATTGCAACAAATTACGATCAATTTTTTTCCCACCGCGCGTATCAAATACCCCTGTTATGCCGCACATATTCTATCCAGTTAGTTGATTATTCCGGTTTCTGTTTGAGCAGCGTGATAACCCAAGGCTTCATCATATACAGCAAGATAACCACTTGTCATAGAATACATGCTGAATTGTTGTTCAATGATTTCACGCGCGCGCTGTCCATATACACGTGCTAATACATTATTCTGATAATAACTATTAATAGCTTGTGCTAATTCAGCAGGCTCTCCTGGAGTGACCAAGCTACCAGTTTTTCCTATCAAAACCAGCTCACTATTTCCTCCTACTCGAGTTGCTACCACTGGCAAGCTGCTTGCCATAGCCTCCAAAATCGTATTAGAGACACCTTCTGCCAACGAAGGCAATACAAATAAATCCATTAAATGCATCAGCTGAGGAACATCCTCTCGTTCACCTGGCAGCCAGGCAAATTGCTCTACTCCTGAAGCGTGTAACATTGCTTCACACTGTTGCCTAGCAACACCATCACCCACAATAATCAGCTTTAGTGGCCTATCTGTTACAGATAATTGCTTGTGCAATAATAAAAAAGCTTTTACTAATGACGGGAAATCCTTGACTTCAGCCATTCTACCTACGCCACCGACAACAAATGGATTGTCATCCAAAAAACCAGCAGGTAACGCTTCAACAGGCAATGTATTATCAGGACGAAAACGTAAATGCTCTACCCCGTTATAAATTTGGTGCACTCGCGCCGGTGAAACCTTCACTGTATTAATCAACCATTGTTCTAAATCCTTGCTGACAGCAATGAAATGATGCACAAACGGACGAATTAGCTTACGTAATAAATTATATTTACGATTTTTACCTTCAAGATCAAAAATATCGCGCCCATGTTCACCATGTATACGCACTTTTACACCAGCTATTGCAGCAATCACCTGTGCTTCCATTGCAGCGAGATTACGTGTATGAACAATATCCGGATTCAATTGTTTGAATAGCCGATAAAGTTTCTTATAGATGCTAAAATCATTCCCTTCGCGTTTGTTTAACGCGATAATTTCTACATCATTTCGCTGCAAGCGCTTATGAAATTCAGAAAACCCTTTGAGACAAATAATGACATGTCGATAACGATTCTCGGGGATATGGTTGATTAAATTTACCAGACCATTTTCCAGCCCCCCCACCCCAAAGTGAAAAATCACATGTGCGATAAGTGGCGGGCGAAACAAATCATCAGATACTATTTGGTCAGTCACGTGTGACTCCATTCTGGATCATTTTCAATCTCTCAATAATGGCTGGCCGCATATCAACAACAAATTCATGCAATACTGACATTGCTTCTTCGGGATCATGTTCATAAGCAGCGGCAACAATAATTTCCGCTCCATCATCTCCTCGTCCCAGAATCTGATTCATCGCCTGTATCGCCTTGCCCAAATATGGATTCGCAGTTTCCTGATTAATTAGCCAGAACCACCGCCATACCAACAGCTTATCCGAAGAAGCATGCAATAAATTCTCATGTATTGATAATTTATTTTCACCCAGCGTCACTTCCTTCGCGCTACCACTCACATTACGCCATCCACTCTCTTTGCTCGCCACCAGCAGATTACTAGAGCTAATTAATTTACCCGTTTGTTGTTGATCGCGATAATAAGTCACATAAAGACTAACATGCTGATCTCTGGATTGAAAATGGCCAACAAATTGTCCGGGTGAACCGTTGTAATCTGGCACCCAATCAGAAAACTGCATGGAATTAGCCTGCCACTTCCCTGATAGATCGGAAATACTAATTGTTGGCAATGGATATGCATCCACCTTATTCTGCAAAAAATGCAGATAAGCTGGCCAGATGGCCACTACTAGTGCGACTAATCCTGCAATGCTCAATGTAGTTTTAATAGAAACCGGAGATATCTCCTGCTTGGAGGCATTAGTATGTTGCTGTTCGGTTACAACAGGTAGATGATCTTCTCGCCAAAACGAACCTAGCCAAAATAACAACAGCATGACCAAACCAAAGAAAATCCAGCCATAGATTAGATGATCCACACCAACCGCTAACTTCATATCGCTGAGATGGCCTGTCATGACGATCAGGAAAGCACGTATGCCATTGGCAATAACCGGCACCAAAATTGAACACACAATGAATATTAAACGCCTAATGGTACTGTGGTAAGTCAAATAAGCATAGAGCGTGCCCAATGTCACTGAAGCGATCAAGTAGCGTACTCCACTGCATGCCTCTACTACCGACCAGTTACCACTAGGAATACTGAAGAAACTTCCTTCACGATAAACAGGTATACCTACAAACTGTAACGCATTGACTGTAAAATCAGCTGTAAAATCAATAAGAGGTGGAATAAATATCTCACCAAATGGAACGGCAAACAGAAGATAAGCAAGCGGAAAAATAATAGTACT
This sequence comes from Nitrosomonas stercoris, assembly GCA_006742785.1. Classification (NCBI taxonomy): domain Bacteria; kingdom Pseudomonadati; phylum Pseudomonadota; class Betaproteobacteria; order Nitrosomonadales; family Nitrosomonadaceae; genus Nitrosomonas; species Nitrosomonas stercoris. The sequence continues at coordinate 2,219,477 of AP019755.1, forward strand.
GAAAACATTCCAACCAAGAATAGCCCATACAATAACTGGAATCATTGCTACCAATGCATATTGCTCAGCCACTTGCGCGCTTGCAGCAGATGCTAGCAACCATCCTGCACCCAATACAACCAATACTAATATAGGTAAGTAGTTGGGATGAAAACTTGTTGTCGCTAACACTGAATGTTTCTTCCAGATCATATAAATACTAAAAGGAACAATCAGATAACCATGCGCATATGTTTCTGAGCGATTCCAGATCGCTACAATTGATTCAACCGTTTCATAGTAAATACCAAGCAGCAGGACAATTACTAGCACAGTAATTGATATTGCTATCTTCTGATCGCTTGAAAAATTACTATTATTCACTGCTAGAATTGACTGGGTGCGTACGCTCATTGATTAATCAGCCAAGAAAATTTGGAAGAGATGGCCTGGTTAACAGAACGGCCCAATTTTTCTAAACCTTAGGAATGAAGCGATGGACATAAAAGTGCATCAATGCGCGACAAATTAGCAGGCCAGGTGTAATCCTGTAGCACTCGCTTTCGTGCCGCTTGTCCTACCATTAAACATCTACTGTTAGTGTCAAGCAGAGTAAAAATATATTGAATAAAAGCCTCAGCATTCTCAGCTACTAGCAATTCCTCGCTTGATATCGCACGGATACCCTCCATTGCCTGGGTAGAAGCAATCACCGGTTTTTGCATAGCCATTGCCTCCAGTACTTTGTTTTGAATACCACGTGCAATCCGCAAAGGTGCAATCGCTATCGTAGCATGTGCCAGATAAGGTCGGATATCATCCACTGCACCCGTCACATGAATACCTGGCAAACTTGCCAACATCTGTACCTGCTTAGCTGGTTTAGCACCTACAATATAAAGACAAACATCTGGCTGCTTTGCTCGGATAGCCGGAAATATTTCGTGTGCAAACCAATTGACCGCGTCAACGTTCGCCCAGTAATCCATGGCACCTGTAAAAACTAGTATTTTCTTTCCATCCGGATAGGGATTAGCATAATCACGCGCCGGAGAGAAAAAATCAGTATCAACCCCATTATTAAAAAATGTGATTTTATCAGTCAAATCAAGAGCAAGCTGCTGAAATAATTCAGCCTCTTTTTTTGATACAAAGGTTGAATGATCAAATATATGAGCTATCTTTTTCTCATAGCCAAGCAGATACTTCGCTTCTCTACGATAAATCCAGCTAAAAGGCCAAGATTTTGATTGCGCATACTGATACCACTTGTCTGAATCCACATCCACAAAATCAATAATACGTCGGCAATCAGTCCAGTACTCAACATATTGTGCCATCGAAGATGAGAACACAACAACGTTTTGAATGGATCTTGTTTTGTGTAATGTCTTAACCCATTGCATCAACTGCGTATTATAATAATATGCCAGCGTCAACGGAGTGCTGCTAAGTAATGCAATCAGGCTTTTTGCCTTTGCTGTCAAAGGATTTAATCCAACTACACACACATCCCGACAATATTTTTTGACTTCGTCTATATAGTGCCAGTCTTCTTCGCTATCAACAAATGTACCCAGATATACATGGTGATGCTTGCTTAAATGCTGTAAGAGATGAAAGGAGCGTATTTTGTCTCCTTTATTAGGCGGATAAGGGATTCTATGTGTTAGATAAAGAAGATTTTTCATTCTTCTCTATCACCCCAAGTTCTTGACAATATAAGGGCCAATTAGATTAGCAATAGACAATGGCATTTTTTTCCAAGCCTTAATAAAAAGCTGATACTTGGGATTTAACGGATTATGTTCAGGCACCACCTGAGCTCGATGAAGTTGGTATTCATAGAATAGTGGTTGAGGTTCAAATCCCCAGTTTCTCTTGAAATTGTACGATCCTGTCCCCTGCTTGCTCCGTCCAAAATCAAAAATTTGATAGCCTCGTTCACAAGCACGGCGCATCAATTCCCAATACATAAAGTCATTGCCAGCTAAACCACGCGCCAGATCCGTTCCACCACCATAATAAGGCAATACTTCTTCCCGAAAATAAAAACTCATGACAGCACTCACTATGCTCTCATCTTTAGTAATAACGAGTAATTCGCAATCGTCTCCAAAAACAGTTTTTAGCAAGCAAAAATATTTACGAGAAAATACAGGTGTCCCCAAGCGATGCACACTAGTTGAATACGCTTGAAAAAAACGTTCTGTATCTTGATCTATTGTGCCTTGTAGTTGATTCTTAATCCCTTTACGTACCATAGCACGCTGCTTACGTGGAATAGCAAGCATATTTTGCTCCACATCCGGCGCTATCTTCTGCCGGAAGGTGACATACAAATCTTTGGTTGGCCAATCTTGATGAAAAGGTTGAAAGTGACGATATTCCAGATAATCAACCTTTAAATATGCTGCCAATTGTTGAGCGGCCTGATCTAGTTTGATTCGTGCATCGTCTGATATTGCAGCGATACCACCATATACACAAAAAGGTAGGGCACTTAAGCTATGGCCAAACAACAAACTGTTGACCTCCGCTAATGGCAATACACCTTGTATCTGCCCATTTTCTTCAACATACAGAAACCAGGTTTTATGACCGAATGCTTGCTCTATTACTTGTTTCCATCCTGCTCGATGAAAAAAAGTCGCTTCAGGACAAGACATAACGAATGCATCCCAATCCTGAAATTTATCGGTAGGTAAAATAGCAACATCTGTCAAATTTTTTGAGAAAAATTCGTTGTTATCCGGCACCGTTACATAACCACTGTTTTATATTTGCTGCTGCAAAAAAATCTGATCCATACGCCCCCATTTAAAATGTTGGGTTAATGAATCCAATCGTTTTTCCATACGATCAAGATTAAGATAATGGCGGAAACGTGTCTTAAAGCCAATTCCTGTTTGTCGCGGTTGATCAGGATCAATTTCCCAAGGATGGAAATAGAAAATAGCTGGTTGGCCATCAATCTTATTGACACGTTGCAGAAACCAACGTGAAACCACATAAGGCCACAAGCGGAAATAACCTCCCCCGCCTGCTGGAAAATTTTGGCCAAACAAGCGCACTGTAGTTACTGGTAATTCGAGTAAATTTTTGGTGTTATCAGGTTTGAACGCAAAACGAGGAGCATTTGGTATACCATAGTGATCATGTTTTATTGGGTAAACACTTGAACTGTACTGATATCCAGCTTGCTCAAGACATTCCAATGCCCAAAGATTATTATTATTAATAGAAAAACTGGGCGCACGATAACCTTGTACAGGTTGACCAGCAATATCTTCCAACAACCCTTTACTGTGAGTAATATCTTCGTAAAACTGTTCGCGACTTAACTCCGTTACTCGATGATGAGCATGGCCATGACTTGCTAATTCATGACCATTTCCAACAATTCGTTTCACCATCGTTGGATAACGTTCTGCTATCCAACCTAGTGTAAAAAAAGTAGCTTTGATCTGGTTTTTGTCTAGTAGAGCTAAAATCTGATCAATATTACGCTCAACCCTGCACGGCAAGCCATCCCAAGAAGAACGAGCAATATGATGAGCAAAGGCTGATACCTGAAAATAATCCTCTACATCAATTGTTAATGCGTTACGCATCACAAATCCTCTGGAGAAGCGGTCAGATCAAATTCTATACGTATATCACGCATTACTTCATTTGCCTCGGCTTCACCTAATGATTGCAATTCTTCCAAACAACCCAGGATAAATAATCTGTCACAAAACAAATTAATCTTGCGTGGAATTCCAGAAGAAAAATCATGTATCAACTCGAATATTCCATCTTTCAAAACTGGACTTCCATTCCAACCTGCTCTTTGGAGCCGATGTTCAATATAAGCCCTGGTTTCGGCTTGGTCTAATGGACCAAGATGATAAGTTGCAATGACACGTTGGCGCAACTGGCGCAGCTGGTTACTCAACAAAGTCTTCCTGAATTCTGGCTGGCCAAGCAAGAATGTTTGCAACAAAGATCTGTCATCAGATTGAAAATTAGATAACATGCGTAACTCTTCCAGAGTTTGTGGTTGTAAGTTTTGAGCTTCGTCAATAACCAATAGAGCTCTGGCTCCTTTTTGTTCACACTCATGCAAAAAACCTTCAAGACTCAACAACAAAGAAGCTTTAGATAATCCTTCATAAGATAAACCAAATGCCGCCACCACCATTCTCAAAGCATCATCCGGATCCAATCGAGTGTTTACTAATTGTGCCGCCACGATCTGTTCTTGTTTCAATTTTTGGAATAGGTAGCGCATCAAGGTCGTTTTTCCAGCTCCTACTTCTCCCGTAATAATAATAAAACCATCTTCCTGCGATAAGCCATATTCAAGATAAGCTGCTGCGCGCTTATGTCCTCGACTTGGAAAAAAGAAACTTGGATCCGGCTTAAGTTGAAACGGTTTCTCGGTGAAACCGTAGTAAGTAAGATACATATTTTACTTTTAGAAATTTAAATTGACCGTGGCGGTCACTATATTGGCGCTGTAGTTACTATTATTACGATCAGATTCACGAAGATGGTGTGTGTACATGATCGAACCTGTTGTATTGGAAGTAAATTGTTTATTCAAGCTGGCTGACACAATAATATTATTATCCGCCTGATCAGTAACATCATAATAAGTTCTAACATAGCCAAAATTAATATTGGCATTACTTCTGGGAGAAAGTCGATGGTTCCATAACACATTACCACCAGTTTGAGTCGTATCGCGCGTGAGTATTGCATTAGTCAAACCGATTAAATCGGCATCTTCCATATCTGAACTAAATGATTTTCTGGAATAGTTAAAACCTCGAAATACTAATGAATTCTTCTTTCCGTTCAAAGTCAGAGAACCCTGCAAACGCTTGAGCAAAAACAAACGATTGGTCAGAAAATTATTTGGATTAGAAAAAGAGCCTGGAAGCCCCTGATCTAATAAAGCTTGTCCTCCTAACCCCCCTGAAAATAATGAACTTAACATACCAGCACTTAAAATACCCCCGGATGAAGACTGCCCACCAAACGTAGTAATATCTTCAACATAACTCAAATTCCATACTGTGCTACGTGTACGGTGATCGACAGAAGCAGCATAAGTGGTTCCAAAAAAACGCTGGCCGCCTGATGCACTTATATTGGTTCTTTGTGACGGCACCCAGGAAAACCCAATTGTCCAAAAATGACTAGATGGCTTCCCTCTTATCGAGATGAAACTATTATGTTCATAACCTGCTGTCCCAATCAAATCAAAATGAGAAGTTACAGCGTATTTAAGTGAACCGGCCGCACGTTCCATTTTTATGGATCCCAATCTTCCCAAACCAGGTCCGGAATACTTTCTGTCTACGTCTGTACGGCTAAGATTTATACCCCAGCCCAGCGTACTGAAATCTGGCCCACTATTAAGAGAGAAAATCGCAGAATCAGCTGCATAATTAGAAAAATTGCGCACACTAGAACTAGTTTCGCTATGAATATAACGTAATTCTCCAGCAGCAAAATTTTTAAATCGCTGTCGTACATAAGGGCTCACACTCCAGCTATGAATACTTCGGCGATTTCTTGTCAAACTGGTATTATCCAACGCTACAGGGCCAAGTAGAGAAACATTCTGCTGAGTGACCGCAGCATTAGCATCTACAAATAAATGATCCTTGATTACTTCTGCTGTGCCATTGGAATTCAACTGATGTCGCATCAGAAATCGTTCGTTTCTGGCGTAGATAAGATTATTAAGCGTGTAATTCGCATTAACATCAAAACGACGGCTTTTACCAGTTACGCTTATCCCAGGATTAATTTGAGTAATAAAATCCCCTCCACCACGACGTCCTGATCCACCAAAACCACCAAATCCGCCGAATCCTCCTCCCCCCATTCGAACATTATCCGTATAGGTTTCACTGACCATTAACCGAGGTTGAATGTGCCACTCTGCCGCATTAACTTGTGAAATTGAATTATTTGAAACCACAATAACGCAGCCGCTCCACAAACATGCAAGCCAATACGGAAATCCACTATCAATCTTATTATTTAATTTCATTAATAGTAGCCGTAGCCATAATATCCATATCCGCCACTGCCATGTACTCTGGCCTTATTATAAATTAGGTTGATCACATCACATGTCTCTATCTGCCGCAAAGCTTCCTTCACAGTTTGCTGAGTTGTTCTTTCTGCTTCAACCACCAAGACAATTTGTCCCATTTGGCCAGCTAATACACGCGCCTCACTCGTCAATAATAATGGAGGAGAATCAAAGATCACAACTCGATCATGATAACGATGTGCGAGCTCCGCCAAGATAGTATGCATACTCTGACTTGCCAGCAACTCAGTTGCATGGGCATGCCGTTTTCCAGCCGGAATTAATGTGAGTTTCGCCACATTGGTTTTCATCATCACATCAGACATTTTCCATTGAGGATCGCGAAGCAAATCCAATAAACCAGGTTCTTCTGGACTATAGCCGAGACTAGCTGGTATAGAAGGACGTGCAACATCTGCATCCACCAGCAACACTCGATGATCCATTTCCATAGCAATACTCATTGCCAAATTAATTGAGCAAAAACTCTTGCCTTCACCTGACAAAGAACTGGTAACCATGATTAGATTACCATTTTTAATACCACTATCCGGATTAAAGGCATTGGCAAGCAAAGGACGCTTTATCAGACGAAACTGTTCTGCTACTTCAGATTTGGAGTGATCAAAAGTCACAATTCCCTTACGACGTAGATTTTCAAGATCAATTTCAATTTTTTTAGTTGTTCTTTTACCGAAATTTTTCCGATTGGCCAATCCTAAAATGGGATTGCTATTAACCTCTTCTCTCTGTTCGACTTTAGGAGACGACATGTTATTAGGCAAAATGGATAAATCAGAATCTGTTCTTACCTTTAATGGAGGTTTGCTCAAAACAGGATGATTCGTTTCGTTTTTTTTAAGCTTGTCAGAGGCTCTTTCGATAAGGCTCATATTCACTCCATTTTCTTTTGGATAATATTCAATAGATCTAATATTGACCCGATAAACTGTGTGTTCTCACAAAAACCAACATATTTACACATGCAATCTATCGAAATACCACTGTATGTAATTTGGCATAATAGATCAGCAATGCTGTGTAACATGTAATCAGCATGAGCCAAGATATTGCGAATATATAAACTCTTCTTTTGCCTTTCACTTTTTCTTTTTCTGTCCAGATCATTGGCACTGTTCCCAGAATTGGCAAACCTGTCAATTCTCGCAAAGTAATCTGGCTATGAAAAGTTGGCCGAACCTGGCTAATTACAAACGCAAGGCCAATCCCACCAGACAAAGCTCCCAGTAAAACCAAAGTAAGAAATTTCTTACGATCAGGCCCTGACGGTTGCTCTGGAACGGTAGGAGGATCAATAATTCTGAAAGACATCAAACCTGAAGTTGATGTCAGTTCTCCAGAAATTTCTGCAGATGCTCGACGCTCCAACAATTTCTCATAATTTGCTTTATTTACATTGTAATCGCGATTAAGCTGCTGCATTTCAACCTCAACCGCAGGAACAGTGTTACTCATTGATTTCATGCGTTCATAACGCGCCTCATATTCACCTACACGTGCTTTCATGGAAGCTACTTGTGCCTCAGCTTCTGTTAATGCAATATTCAATTGCTGCATCATCGGGTCATAATTTCTACCCTGATTATTAACAACACCCATAAGCTTTGCTTCTTCCACCTTACGTTCTTCAAGTTGGGCAATCAAACGTTTAGTAGCTATAACATCTGGATGTTGCTCAGTAAAATTCAGCATAAGATTGTCTAAATTGGTATTCAAAGACTGAATTCTCGAATCTATTTCTGGATTTACAATACTTTGTGGTGATACTTCGCCTACTTCCAACAGCAACACCAAATCATCACCTGTCACCTGCTTTTTAACTGCATCACGTGCCTGCTCAGCCTCAAGCAAAGCTAATCTAGCTTTTTCTAGTTCTTCGGCAGCCGCAACCAATTGGCTGTAATAATCCCCACTTTGCCCGGGTAAAAAACCAATGTTTTTCTGTTTAAAAGCAGTTAAAGCTGCCTCAGCTGCAATCAATTTATCTTCATAGGCAGCAATTTGCTGATCAATAAAACGCAACGCTGTAGCAGAATCCTGCTTCTTACCCTCCAGTCCCCCTTCAACAAAAATTGTTAGTAAAGATTGAACAATCTCTTTGGCCAGTTCCGGATCTTTGTCATCATATGAGATCATGAAGATATTATCTCTACCCGTTGTTTGAAGCTTGATATCACCCATCAAAGAGGTAATTAATCTTTCCTTCGAGCCCTCATCTGTAATCTCAAGATCCAAATCAACCATGCGAATAATTCTCTCCACATTGGGCCGACTGATAAGTGTTCGACTCATGATGGAAATTTGCTGATCAGGATTGGGAGCCACAGTCATTCCCGACATGAGTGGTCGTAAAATACTCTGGGTATCCACATAAATTCGTGCAGATGCCTGATAATTGTCCGGCATCTTATAGACAAAAAACCAACCTGCTATTGCAATAATCCAGGCAGCGGCAACAGACACCCATCTGTATTTCCAGATACCTTTTATATAAACCAGCAGCTGAGTAATCAAATCACTCATATGGAATTACCTCATATGTTTATCACGGTTACACTCGGTTGATTAGAAATAACTTTCAGGAATAACGAGCACATCTCCCTGATACACTGGCACGTTGGCAGAAATATCACCATCTCGAATCAAATCATCTAATCTGACGCGATACTGCTGTTGCACTCCATCCACACTCCGAATGATGCTCGCTCTGTTTCCAGCAGCAAAGTCAGTCAGCCCTCCTACAGCGATCATGACATCCATCAGCGACATATTCTCTCGATAGGGTAAAGCTTGCGGTTGCGAAGCTTCTCCAACCACTCTGATTTGCTCAGTAAACGGCCCAACAAAACCAGTTATTACAACTGTCACTACTGGCTGCTGCAAATATTTTGCGAGAGTTTCTTCAATATCACGTGCCAACTCTGTTGAGGTTTTTCCACTTGCTGGCAAATCTTCTACCAGTGGAGTAGTAATTTTTCCATCTGGTCGCACTGGAACACTCATAGATATCTCAGGATTACGCCAAACAATAATATTCAGTGTATCTCCCGGTCCGATCAGATAATCATGCGGAACACGTTCCCCTTGTGTATCTAATAACGGATAGGATGTACAACCATTTAATAAAAATAGAAAAAAAAGGACCAAACCTGTTCGCCAGGTTTTAATAGATATATTCACAAGCAATCCTCAATATATAAGGAAACTACAGAGTATTTTTGCAACATTTCTGTCATGGAGCAAATAAGCGATATCATTATCAAAAAATTCAATCTAGGATATCAATCCTTAATAATGATAAAGTACGGTCGAACTTGAATGAGCTGTAATTCGAATGAATCACTTCAAGATTTTAGCTCGACAAGTATTCCCAAATCGTAAACCAAGAAACAAAGGATGCATATTTTATACTTTTTATCAAAGTATTTCTAAAATTTCCCTTCCATATAGCATTTATCAGATTTTAAATGGCAAGATGAAAAATCAATTTTATGCACTTCGCCTCCCGCCTTTTCCGCTATTTTCCGAAACTCGGTCACCTGTATTTCTGCTGGAACAATAAAAATCTGAGAGAGACCTGATTTATAATGAACAGTAATCTTCATACTCTTCCTTAATGACTTATGCTTACCCATATTGGCTTGTCTAGATATACACTTTGACTTACATTTGCCTTTTATAGACTTGCCTCTTAATATAACTCGATGCAAGTTCATCACATTGGCATCGACCTCTCATTCATTTCTTTCTTTTGAGATGCTCTGATTGTAGAGCGCCCCCATTAATTCAAATTCAGAATTAGAGAAGTATTTATGGCTCAATACGTTTTAGTTATGAACCGCGTTGGCAAAATTGTTCCTCCCAAACGCGTTATTCTGAAAAATATTTCCCTCAGCTTCTTTCCTGGGGCAAAAATTGGCTTGCTTGGCTTAAACGGCTCTGGCAAATCTACTTTGCTAAAAATAATGGCAGGGGTAGATAAAGACTTTGAAGGGGAATGCACACCCATGCCAGACCTTAAAATTGGCTATCTACCACAAGAACCACAACTTGATCCTGATTTCACTGTTCGTGAAGCAGTCCAGGAAGGGTTAGGTGAAGTATTCAATGTGCAGCAGCAACTAGAAGCTATTTATGCAGCTTATGCTGAACCTGACGCTGACTTTGATGCATTAGCAACTGAACAATCACGATTGGAGGCAATACTAACCACCCAAAGTGGGGATAGCTTAACCCAGCGCATGGAAATAGCAGCAGACGCACTACGTCTCCCAAATTGGGAAGCTCTGGTCAAACATCTTTCTGGTGGAGAGAAGCGACGTGTTGCACTATGCAAACTTTTACTCTCCAATCCGGATATGTTGCTGCTGGATGAACCAACCAACCATCTGGATGCAGAATCTGTCGAATGGCTTGAACAATTCCTTACACGTTTCTCGGGCACCGTGGTAGCAGTTACACACGATCGCTATTTCTTAGACAATGCAGCTGAATGGATATTAGAGCTTGATCGAGGATACGGCATACCCTGGAAAGGAAATTATTCAAGCTGGCTGGAGCAAAAGGAAACGAGATTAAAACAAGAAGAACGCACAGAATCAGCTCGCCAAAAGTCACTTCAACAAGAACTGGAATGGATACGACAAAACCCTAAGGGCAGGCAAGCAAAATCCAAGGCACGACTTGCTCGATTCGAGGAATTAAGCTCACAAGAATATCAGAAACGTAACGAAACACAGGAAATCTTCATTCCGGTTGCAGACAGATTAGGCAATGAGGTAATCGAATTCACCAATGTATCCAAAGGGTTCGGAGAACGTCTCCTTATTGATAAACTGAGCTTCAAAATACCGCCAGGTGCCATCGTAGGTATCATTGGCCCCAACGGAGCAGGTAAATCCACTTTATTTCGCATGATCACCCGGCAAGAGCAACCGGACACAGGTGAAATAACAATTGGTAAAACCGTGAAGATAGCCTATGTAGATCAGTCACGCGATGCATTACCGGACAATCAAGCTGTGTTTCAAACTATTTCAGATGGAAATGATGTATTAATTGTTGGCAAACATGAAATTCCAGCACGCGCTTACTTGGGACGTTTCAATTTTAAAGGTCCTGATCAACAAAAAATCACAGGTACACTTTCCGGTGGTGAACGAGGCCGGCTACATCTGGCCAAAACACTTATATCAGGTGGCAATGTATTATTACTGGATGAGCCCTCCAACGACCTTGATGTAGAAACCTTAAGAGCGCTAGAAGATGCGCTTCTAGAATTTGCTGGATGTGTACTGGTCATCTCGCATGACAGGTGGTTTTTGGATCGCATTGCAACCCATATACTGGCTTTTGAAGGCGATTCCCAAGTCACTTTCTTTACAGGTAACTATCAGGAATACGAAGCTGATAAGCGCCAACGTCTTGGAGAAGAAGGAGCAAAGCCCAAACGCATCCGCTTCAAACCTATAGCGCGCTAGCATGAATTAAGAGGCTTATGAGAACTTGTTTACACTCACTTTAAATCACTGAAAACAAAAATCAGTAAAAAGGTGGTTCTTATACGAAATAAATCGGTGTTTCGAATCGGTTTCTAACATAAAAACAGCATAATGTAAGTAGTTTTTTAGGGATTCCTTAGCCATTCATTTTATTTGTACTACATAAATATAGCTTTTTATTCTATGTAACTACTGTATACTTGCCGCCCTACTCCGATGTAGGGCAACATAAAATTAGTTTCATCGTTCCTGACCTCTCTAGACAGATTTCTCTGTCTCTAAAAACCTGTAAGTGCACCTGGTTAGCAGCGATGTGTTTTATCAAATATGCGCCAGTGGTATCTACTACAATTATCTACCGCAGTACATTCCTGTTTGCGCATAAATTTTTTATCATCAGGAAACATAATGTCATTTGAAAATTTGAATCTGCATCCCACAATCGTAAAAGCTGTATTGGATGCAGGTTATACTTCCCCCACTCCCATCCAACAACAAGCCATCCCTGAACTCATTGCGGGTCATGATGTGATGGCAAGCGCACAAACCGGAACTGGGAAAACAGCAGCTTTCATGCTGCCAGCGCTGCATCGTCTGACTGTACCAGCAAAAATCCGTAGCCGTGGTCCACGTATACTTGTCTTAACGCCTACTCGCGAATTGGCACTACAAGTTTCCGAAGCCACCAATAAATATGGCAAATTTTTATCTCGAGTTAACGTAGTGAGTATCTTGGGAGGCATGCCTTATCCCTTACAAAACAAATTGCTATCACGCACTGTCGATATACTGGTTGCTACACCTGGACGCCTCATTGATCATATTGAACGAGGACGCATCGACTTTTCTCGACTGGAAATGTTGATACTGGATGAAGCTGATCGTATGCTGGATATGGGCTTTATTCAGGATGTAGAACGTATCGCAGCCAAAGTACCAGCAAATAGACAAACTTTATTATTTTCAGCCACGCTGGATAACACAATTGAGAAAATTGCGGCACACTTGCTCAACAATCCAAAACGTATTCAAATTACACCGCAACGCACCACGCTCAATCACATTGAGCAGCGTATGCACTATGTAGATGATCTTTCTCACAAAAATCGTCTGCTGGATCACTTGTTATGCGATACAACCATCAAACAGGCAATCATTTTTACGGCAACAAAACGTAGTGCTGATTCTCTAGCCGATAACCTCTCTGCGCAAGGGCATAAAACGTCTTCACTACATGGCGATATGACGCAACGCGAGCGGACACGTACTTTGACTGGCTTACGTCGGGGACGGCTCAAAATATTGGTAGCAACTGACGTTGCTGCGCGTGGTATCGACGTTGCTGATATTACACACGTCATTAATTTCGACCTGCCAAAATTTGCTGAAGATTATGTACATCGTATTGGCCGCACAGGCCGAGCAGGTACTTCCGGTATCGCTATCTCGTTTGCTGCTAGTCAAGATCTCATTCACTTGAGAAGAATTGAGCGCTTTACTGGCAATCGCTTCACTTTTCAAGCCATACCTGGAATAGAACCACGCACCAAACCACGATTTGGCAATAATAGTGATCGATCAGCCAGAAAAAGCTCCTCTACGACACACAAAACCAAACGATCATGGGCAAACAATTCTCATAAAACCTCTCAAAACACCAAGAGCTATGGAAAAAATGAGTTCAGCCGTTCATCATCAGCTCGTACCCGCAATACTCGCTCTCAGGGACGATCATTTAGAAGTGATGGCTTCAGCAATCAAAGTAACGCATAACTTTTCTATCCAATAAAACTACCGTTATCGCCAGCTATTCATTAATCTGATCCATAGCTGGCGATACTACTTTATCTTCACCTACACTCCTGTAGAAACACAGAAACAGTTTCTCATTCTGTTTCTATCAATAAGAATTTTGGTGTAGATAGGCTTGATTCAATATATGATTAATCAATAATAATAAAGATACCATGCAATAAAGATTTCCGCTTTTGTTAATTTCGATCAACTCTTACATGGATAGCAATCTCACTCTTTCCTCCCACCCCATTGGTATTTTTGACTCTGGGATTGGCGGTTTATCTGTTGCCCGCAAGATCAGAGAATTGTTACCGAACGAAGACATCATTTACGTAGCAGATTCCCTACACGCACCCTACGGAGAAAAATCGGATAATTACATATTTCAGCGCATGGATGCTGTTACCAAATTTTTGCTGACCCACGAAATCAAAGCGCTGGTGGTTGCATGCAACACAGCCACAACTACAGCCATCTCTAAACTCAGAACTCGTTACCTATTACCCATTATTGGAATTGAACCGGGTATTAAACCTGCATCACTTTCTACACACACAGGGATAATTGGAGTATTAGCCACTTCCAGAACACTGCAAACCAACTCATTTACTGCGCTCACAAAGCGTTTCGCAAACAATATAAAAATTGAAATTCAACCCTGCCCAGGCCTAGTTACCAAAATAGAAGCACTTGACTTTGACAGCACACAAACTATTAATCTGCTAGAGCAATATATCTCGCCTCTACTAGCCAAAGGCGCGGATACCATCGTACTCGGCTGCACTCACTACAATCATTTGTCCGAGTTAATTGCCAAGATTGCTGGAGAAAATGTTGCAATTATCAAAACTGATACCGCTGTTGCAAAAGAAGTAGTGCGTAGACTATCTGCTATAAAATTACTCACCAGCCGTGACCATTCAGGCACAGAAAAATTCTGGACCAGTGGCCCACTTGCTATTTATCAACAGCAAATAGAACGGTTATGGGGAAAACAAAGCCAGTATTATCACTGGTCTGGTTAGGACATATAAAAAATCAGTAGCATATTATTTTTTGAGTTAAAAATTAGCTCAAAACACTCAATTGATTACGCTAAGATACGATCAATTTATCAATCTAGTACTTCTAAATTAGAAAATATACGATGATCAGGCGGGTTCTTATTCCTTTGGATGGTTCCAAGTTAGCGGAACAGGTCATTCCTCATTTACTGCGCTTTATTACACCTGACCAAACCGAATTATTATTGATGACGGCTTTATCTTCTACGCTACCCTCGGATAAAAGTAACTCGAATCTAGCTATATCTGAATCAACATCCACATCACAAAACTATAAAATACACGAGCAACTGAACAACGTTACACAGGAACTCAACCAGATTAGCTTCAGTGTTACTGAACGCGTCGTACCGGGAGCACCAACTAATAGCATACTATCCTTGGCCGAAGAGGCTTTTGTCGACTTAATCGCCATGTCTACGCACGGTAGAACCGGCTTACGGCGAGTATTACTGGGCAGTGTAGCAGATGAAGTCGTATGTAATGCACGCCCCCCGATATTTTTAACACCTGCCGCCATCACAGCACCACCAAAATTTACCCCACGTACCATTCTGTTACCACTGGACGGCACAGCGCTAGCTGAAGCAGCCATTCCTATCGCCCAACAATTCGCACAAAATACTGGTGCCACATTGTCATTCATCCGTATTCTTGACTCTAATTACTCTGAACACGAACAATCTGCTAATCAAACTGATACAACTAAGCAAGCCACTTCACAACAAGCAACTCGTTATCTAGAACAGATAAAGCTACGACTACAATTAGCGAATGTCACCTCACGCTACCAGATTACATCAGGTGATCCCGCCGTAGCTATTATTCGTGCCTCACATACGGAACAAGCTGATTTAATTGTAATGAGCACACATGGACGCTCAGGTGTGGGGCGCATTATTCATGGCAGCGTCACCAGACAAATTATTGGTAGTGCGATTTGTCCTTTAGTGCTAATCCGTGGAATCCTACCCGTTGAAGTGTACGATGCTAGCCACAATCAAGCATTTTCGACCTATGCCAGTTAATCTATAATCGTTTTGCCACATTAAAAAAGTGCATTAACTGCCTCTTCTACCCGCTGCACCGGAACAATCTCAATCCCCTGAATTAATTGTTTAGCTTGATTAGCTTTAGGAATAATCGCTCGAGTAAATCCCAGTTTGGCTGCTTCTTTAATTCGTTCCTGTCCACGCTGCACCGGGCGAATTTCTCCCGCTAATCCTACTTCCCCAAATACCACTGTTTTTTCAGGCAACATCCTATTTTTCAAGGATGAAACAATCGCCAGCATGACTGCCAAATCTGCACCTGGCTCAGTAATCTTCACACCACCCACAGCATTAATAAAAATATTTTGATCAAAACAAGGTATCCCAGCATGACGATGTAACACTGCAAGCAACATAGCCAGCCGGTTTTGTTCAAGTCCAACACTTAGCCGGCGCGGATTGGCTCCGTGTGTTTCGTCTACCAGAGCCTGGATTTCCACCAGTAAAGGGCGCGTTCCCTCTTGCGTTACCATGACACAAATACCCGGTACACGTATGCTATGCTGCGATAGAAATAAAGCAGAAGGATTACCTACCTCTCGCAATCCTTTCTCAGTCATCGCAAACACGCCTAGTTCGTTAACTGCGCCAAAACGATTTTTGAATGCGCGAATTAAACGAAAAGTGGAATGTGTATCTCCTTCAAAATACAACACTGTATCTACCATGTGTTCCAAAATACGAGGGCCCGCCAGCGCGCCTTCTTTCGTAACATGTCCAACTAATACAATACACGTACCGCTACTTTTGGCAAATTGCGTCAAACGTGCTGAACATTCACGCACTTGCGCCACCGAACCAGGCGCAGATTGTAATGATTCAGAATGAATCGTCTGAATTGAATCAATGATTGCCACACGAGGGCGATACTCAGCCAAAGCAGCATGAATAGCTTCCAAACGAATTTCGGTGAGCAACTGAACTTTAGTAACATCCAATTGCAATCTTTTTGCTCGCAACGCAACCTGTTGCATGGATTCTTCACCACTGACATACAACACTTGATGTGCCTCCGACATCGCAGAAAGTGCTTGTAATAATAGGGTCGATTTACCTATCCCTGGGTCCCCTCCCAGTAAAACCACACCCCCTTGCACCAACCCACCACCTAATACCCGATCAAACTCAGTTGATCCAGTTAAAAAACGCGGCGTATCCTCTATTTCAACATCACTTAAATTTAATACCTGTCCTCGCGCAGAAGCTGGAATAAAATGCGGAGCACTTTTCTCCTGCACAGTCTCAATTAAAGTATTCCACTCGTGGCAATGCAAACATTGGCCTTGCCATTTCAACGCTTGACCACCGCAAGCACTACAAATATAAACAGTTTTGGACTTCGCCATCAGTCAACTATGAAATCTTCAAATAATTCTTATATGCTGATACCCAGCGCGCTCCCACTTTTCTATCCATCACTGAAAACCTGATAAAATACTCCTCCCCAAACAAGCCAAACATCCCGGAGAGGTACCGAAGTGGCCATAACGGCGCTGACTCGAAATCAGATGGTCAGGATCTCCTGGCACGTGGGTTCGAATCCCACCCTCTCCGCCATCGGTAAAATAGATTCCGTATGCTCAACATTCAGTAATACGCACGCTGACCGCTAATCCACCTAAGGAAGTTTCCTTATACTTGTGTGACATTTCCAAACCAGTTTGCTTCATCGCTTCAATGCAGCTATCAAGTGATATAAAATGCTGACCTGTGCCACGACAAGCAAGTGCCGCAGCAGTGTGCGCCTTGATTGCTCCAAATCCATTACGTTCTATGCAAGGTACTTGGACCAATCCGCCTACCGGGTCACAAGTCATGCCCAAGTGATGTTCTAGCGCAATTTCGGCCGCGTTTTCAATTTGCTGAGGAGAACCTCTTCGTATTGCGGCAAGACCAGCAGCCGCCATTGCTGCAGCGGAACCCACCTCCCCCTGACAACCTACCTCTGCCCCTGAGATAGAGCTGCGATGCTTAATCAAGCCACCAATTGCCGCAGCGGTCAGTAAAAATTCTCGCACTTGCTGCGCGGTACCCTCCTCATGTTTTAACAAATGATAAATAACTGCAGGAATTACTCCGGCTGCGCCATTTGTTGGCGCAGTTACCACCATGTGCCCCGCAGCATTTTCTTCATTCACCGCCATGGCATAAGCACACAACCAATCATTCAATGTACCTTTCTCTGGGTTTGTCTGTAGTTGCTCAAACAAAGCCTGTGCACGGCGACCTATGCCTAAACCGCCAGGGAGATGTCCTTGTGCCGACAAACCTTGTTCAATACAATGACACATTGCCTGCCAAATAGCATCCAGCCCCTGTTCAAGATCCTGTTCCGACATGCGCGTCAGTTCATTGGCACGCTTCATGGCAGCGATAGACAAACCGCTTTGCTGCGCCATCTCTAACATGCTATCTGCCGAATCAAATGGATAAGGATAGGCACCAGTGGCTTCAATTTTGAGGGGCGCATTAAGTTGGCTGATTTCATCCAGGGTACAAATGAATCCACCACCAATGGAAAAGAAAGTTTCTGACAGAATCTTTTTTCCTTCCTCATCCAGCAAATAAAAAATCATTCCATTTGGATGCTGTGGCAATGGCTCCGATTTATCAAAAACAATATCATCCTCAGGAATAAAACCTACTCTTCCTCCATTAGCCAGTTGCACCGAATCAGTTATCCACAGCTTGGCTACTAGCGCATTCACATCTTGCCCAGCGAGAGAAATCGGGTCATAGCCATGTAACCCTAAAGCAACTGCTCTATCAGTGGCGTGGCCTCGACCTGTGAACGCCAACGATCCTTTAAGCACGCAATAAACACAGTAGCTACAATTAGCTGGAGCTTGTGCTATCAGCTGATCAATTGTATGGCGAAAGGCATTGGCTGCGGCCATCGGCCCCATTGTGTGGGAACTGGAAGGGCCTATTCCAATTTTAAATAAATCCAGCACGCTGATGAACATGGCATAACTCTCAATTAAAATTAAAAAAACTCTTTTAGCAACCGTAGTTTATAGTAATGATCTTGATAACTATAAATTAAACGAAATCTATTTTATAAACATATGATGCTATCAATTCGCAAAGCATGGTAGAAATAGTAATTGACCAGCATAAATAGGCTATGATCTAATCTTGTGAATCAAAAATAATAAAGGCGGTTAACTCAGTGGTAGAGTGCCACCTTCACACGGTGGAAGTCATTGGTTCAATTCCAGTACCGCCTACCATATTTTACTCACCTGTATCCAGCTGGAAAATCAGAAAATATCTATAAAGCATGTAATCTGCAGTAACGATTGGCTTGCTTTATGAATATTTTCTGCTAATTAATTCTGCTCTAAATCATGCACAACCTAGTTACCTCTTTTATCTTTCGACCATTTATTCTTATTTGCCTGGTTTTTTTTCTGATTACTCCTTGTCAGGCTGATCTGGTCAAAACTATCGAGCAAGTTAAACCAGCCATAGTTGGCATTGGTTCCTTCTATAAATTGCGTTCTCCACCCATCAACTTTCTGGGAACTGGTTTCGTCATCGGAGATGGACAACATGCCATCACAAACACACATGTAATTTCTGGTTTATCCACAAGTAAAAATAAAGATTCACTGATTATTATGACCGGTAGGGGCGATAAACCAGAATTAAGAAAAGCAAATGTCATCGCTTTGGATAAAGAACATGATTTAGCTCTATTGCACTTTGAAGGAACAGCATTACCCACCATGAAGTTAGGCAATGCGAACCAGGCAAAAGAAGGACAATCACTGGCCTTTACCGGGTTCCCAATCGGTATGATTCTTGGCTTCTATCCGGTTACTCATCGAGCTATCATTTCTTCTATAACACCAGTTATATTACCTGCACAGAATGCCAGACAGCTAGATGCTGCAAAAATCCGTCAACTGCAAAGATCTGCCTACAAGGTGTTTCAGCTGGATGGAACGGCTTATCCGGGTAACAGTGGCAGTCCTCTTTATGATCCTGAAACCGGAATGGTTTATGGTGTAATCAATATGGTTTTTGTAAAAGGAAAAAAAGAATCTTTATTGAGTGATCCAAGTGGTATTAGCTATGCAATTCCTGGAAATTACATCGTTGATCTACTCAAACGAAATGGCCAAAACAATTTCTAGTCTATTCAATAATAGTACTTCTGTCTTTTAGTTTATTATTTTTGATCTGTTTTATCATCAAATACCACAGCTTATATATAAGGAGGTATGTTGATACAAATCTCTAATCACTATATTTCCAGATTTTCAGTATTACTTGCCAGCATTGAAGCACTAGCTTTGCTGGGGGTTTTTTTTGCAGGAGCAGCCATTCGCTTTCTACAATGGGATGGAACTGCATCCGAATTATTTACTTCACAGCTGCCAGGAGCATTTACTTTTACCTTTGTCACGATTGCCAGCATGGCTGCTCTGGGTATGTATCAGGTGGAAGGTAAGCAAGACTTTGAAGGTATTCTGCTCAGGCTGTTGCCCTCATTAGCCCTAGGCTTCGCAGTTATTACGTTAATTTTTTACCTGTTTCCTGATCTTTACTTTGGTCGCGGCTTATTAGCAATTGTCATGCTGTTAGCCCTGCTGCTCATATTACTAATTCGCCTGTGCTTCTTCAGATGGTCTGGTCTAAATAACTTACGTTACCGAGCACTAGTGCTAGGTACTGACACGAATGCGGGTGAACTATTCAATCTAATCAACAGAAATTCTGGGTTGGCCAATTCAATGATTGTAGGATTTGTACCTCTTGACAAGGAAGCTCGTCATGTACCAGTTGATATGATTATCGCAAAAACTGGCTCGCTTATTTCCTTAGTTAACCAGTACAATATCAATGAAATCATTGTCACCGCCCGCGAAAGGCGAGGAGGTACTTACCCTATCCAGGAATTATTGGAATGTCGGATACATGGCATTAAGGTAGTGGATCTGGTGCGTTTTTACGAGCGAGAAAGTGGTCACTTGCGCATGGATTCACTCTACCCCAGCTGGCTGGTATTTGGGAGTGGATTCAACCAGGGTGTACTACGAACCTTTATCAAACGACTATTCGATATTATCGCCAGCCTGCTGCTGTTGGCAGTGACATTACCCATTATGTTATTGACAGCGCTATTCATCGCAATTGAGGATGGTTTACCAATATTTTATCGTCAGGAGAGAGTGGGGCTTGCCGGTAAAACCTACCAGGTCATCAAATTTCGCAGCATGTTTAAAGACGCTGAAAAAGGTGGAAAACCGCAATGGGCCGTGACAGATGATCCTCGCGTTACCCGGATAGGCAAAATTATTCGTAAGTTAAGGATTGATGAATTACCACAAATCATCAATGTACTTAAAGGAGAAATGAGTTTTGTTGGGCCACGGCCAGAACGCCCACACTTCGTCGATATGCTAACGGCTCAAGTTCCTTACTACAACTTACGCCACAGTATCAAACCGGGCATTACAGGTTGGGCACAAGTTCGCTACCCCTATGGTGCCTCAATAGACGATGCTATTGAAAAACTCCAATACGATCTGTATTACGTCAAAAACCATAGTCTGTTTCTTGATTTTATTATCTTGATCAATACTGTCGGCGTTGTCTTATTGAGCAAAGGTAGTCGATAAAGCTCGACTATCCTGCTTTCTTTCCCCGGATAATAATGACCGTCCTCAGTTACTCCACTGCAGCAATATTCTTTCTCTTTCTGTTTATTCTACTCATCACGAGTTGGCGCGGTCGCCTATATGGAATCTTACTGGCTGCTGCCTGCTTGATATCTGCAATATGGGCTGCAGCCATTGCCGCCTTATTCTATTGGGATCAGTTAGATTTTAAGTTCATTCAATTACTTGAAATATTACGTAATGCCAGCTTGACCCTATTCCTAGTCACCCTACTGAATCCTTTTCAAACCGATAATAAAACGAGCACCAATCTACTTAGAATCAATCCAGCTATTACCGCTATAGC
Source organism: Nitrosomonas stercoris (assembly GCA_006742785.1). Classification (NCBI taxonomy): domain Bacteria; kingdom Pseudomonadati; phylum Pseudomonadota; class Betaproteobacteria; order Nitrosomonadales; family Nitrosomonadaceae; genus Nitrosomonas; species Nitrosomonas stercoris. Next base: position 2,240,964 of record AP019755.1, read on the forward strand.
TTTGTTCTATCTCGCTTGCCTAGGCCAGATCATCATTTCTGATGCCACTGGTTTTGATCCGAATCAGCCCTCCTCTCCTTTTGTATACATTCCATGGGTAGCAATGGCACTGATTGGCATAATTCTGGTGGAACAATATTATCGAAACACACCAGATGCACAGCGCTGGGGAATCAAATTTATCTGTCTAGGCATAGGGGGTTTGTTTGTATACGATTTTTACTTATACAGTGACGCACTATTATTCATTAAAATCAGCCCTGATATCTGGGCAGCCAGAGGATTAATCAACACCTTAACCGTTCCACTGATCGCGCTTTCAGCTGCACGCAATCCCAAATGGTCAGTAGGGATTTCTGTTTCCCGTCATATCCTGTTTTATTCATCTGCCTTATTTGGAGCAGCCATTTACTTACTGCTGATGGCTGCAGCCGGCTACTACCTTCGATTTTCTGGTGGGACTTGGGGGACAGTATTCCAACTGACTTTTCTGTTTGGCGCAATTATTTTACTGACGACGGTCTTATTCTCTGGTACCACGCGCTCCTGGCTCAAAGTATTTATCAGCAAACATTTTTTCAGTTATAGCTATGATTATCGCGAAGAATGGCTACGCTTCACACGCACCCTATCCGAAGAAGAAGTGGAATTAAGAGTGCGCATTATCCAGTCGCTGGCGCAACTCGTTGAGAGTCCTGCGGGAGGATTATGGTTTAAATCGGAACAAAGTCATTTGTATCAGCCAATCGCTTGCTGGAACATGGCGTACATTGACGCAACCGCCAGACAAGATAGCCATTTTTGCCGCTTTATACAGGAGAAAGCCTGGATCATCGATCTATACCAATATCAGACTAATCCGGAACAATACGCTGCCATGATCTTACCTGATTGGTTACCCACCATTCCTAAAGCGCGCTGGGTGATTCCGCTCATATTGCACAAAGAGCTACAGGGATTCGTCGTATTAACCGAGCCACGTAGCGCCATCGATTTTAACTGGGAAGTACGCGATCTATTAAAGGTAGCGGGTAATCAAGCCGCCAGTTATCTCGCTCAGCATGAAGCGGCTCGAGCGCTCTCGACAGCTCGACAATTCGAATCCTTTAATCGTATGTCTACCTTTATCGTGCATGACATCAAAAATTTGATTGCTCAACTCACCCTCTTATTAGCCAATGCGGAAAAACATAAAAACAACCCGGAATTTCAACAAGACATGCTGGACACCGTTGCTTTATCCATTAATAAAATGAAACGCATGCTGGAAAAACTAAGTAATGGAGGCGTGCACGAAGAAGAAAACTCGCTGTTGCTGGACGAGTTATTGCAACGTATTGTAGCCAGCAAATCCTTTTATCAACCTAAACCAACATTGAATATTATTGATGCCAACCTAAGCGCACAAGCAGATACGATACGCCTGGAACGCGTACTAGGTCATCTGATACAAAATGCAATTGAGGCCACCCCCAAAAATGGCTTTGTAGAAATACGCCTCAAACAACAAACTGAACAAGTGGTAATTGAAATTGAGGACAATGGACATGGCATGAATGAGCAATTCATCCATGAGAAACTGTTTGTTCCTTTCGAATCAACCAAAACAGCTGGTATGGGTATCGGCGTATTTGAAAGTAAAGAATATGTCGAATCAATTGGTGGAAAGCTACAAGTTACCAGCCAGGAAGCACGAGGAACTATCTTCTCAGTCATACTACCGCTTGCCACTACAACAGCTATGGCTACAACATAGCATCTATCCTTTGCTGGATAACAGCACAAAAAGATTTATAAGTTTACAAGCAGCTACTCCTGATCTCACAGCACTACACAACGGTATTAGTCGCACAGCACTTTTTTCACACAATAACTATGCTTCGCTATTTCGAACGTCTGATTAACGCTTTCCCATCTGGCCCCCTTAACGAACCTCCTGCCACGCTCTATCGGTTCTGCCGTCACTATATGCAAGGTTCTGGTGCCTATTTCTTGCTGCTGGCACTAGCCACCTTCTGCTTGGCTGTGGGCGAAGCCATGCTGTTTGGAGTACTGGGTACAGTAGTTGACTGGCTTGCTGAGAAAGATCCACAGGTTTTCCTGCAACAAGAAAAACTGACTTTGCTGGGATTATCATTTTTTATCCTCATCTTGATGCCCGTTATTGTTTTTCTGCATTCTGTCATTCTGTACCAAACACTCATGGGAAATTTCCCCATGGTCGTGCGTTGGTTATCTCATAGCTATTTGCTCGATCAAAGCTACGCCTTCTTTCAGAATGAATTCAGCGGTCGTATCGCAACCAAAGTCATGCAAACTGCATTGGCTGTACGTGAAACCATCATTAAAACACTGGATGTGTTGCTATTTGTCTCGGTGTACATGGTCACAGCCTTACTGCTGATCGCCAATGCAGATAGTCGTCTCTGTATTCCGCTCATTATCTGGATGCTCATCTACTTATGTATCTTGCGTTACTTCATTCCCAAACTTAGAAATATTTCCAAACTTCAGGCAGATGCTCGTTCGAATATGACCGGACGAATTGTAGATAGCTATACCAATATCCTGACACTCAAACTTTTTTCTCATACTCGACGTGAATCTGATTATGCACGCGATGGCATGCAACAATTCCTGGATACTGTTCATCCACAAATGCGCCTGGTCACACAGCTGAACACTACTGTATGGATCAACAACATGCTATCGCTCTTTGCAATTGGTGCACTGGGCCTCATATTGTGGTTCGACGGCAGTGTCAGTACCGGCGCAATCGCCATTGCACTGAGCCTTGCCATTCGCCTAACCGGTATGTCCCACTGGATTATGCTGGAAGTCAGTGAATTATTTGAAAACATTGGCATTGTGCAAGATGGCATGAATATGCTGGCCAAGCCACAAGCTGTAACCGATGCTACTGACGCAGCTACTCTTACCGTTACTCAAGGCAGTATTGATTACAAACAAATTAGTTTTTCCTATCACAGTACAATCCAAAATGAAAATCAGCAGATTTTTGAAGCATTGAATCTTCATATTCAGGCTGGCGAAAAGGTGGGGTTGGTAGGTCCTTCTGGCGCTGGAAAATCCACCTTAATCAGCCTACTATTGCGCTTTTACGACATTCAGCAAGGCAGCATACAAATTGATCAGCAAGACATTCGCATGGTCACGCAGGAAAGCTTACGCGCTAATATCGCAATCGTGACTCAGGACACCTCGTTATTGCATCGCTCCATTCGTGACAACATTCTGTTCGGTCGGCCAGAAGCGACGGAGGAAGAAGTTATTTTAGCTGCACAGCAAGCACACGCACACGAATTTATCCAAGAATTGATGGATATCTATGGTCGCAAAGGATATGACGCTATGGTAGGTGAACGCGGCGTGAATTTGTCTGGCGGACAACGTCAACGCATTGCCATTGCTCGGGTATTGCTCAAAAACGCACCCATTCTGATTCTGGACGAAGCCACTTCTGCTCTGGATTCCGACATTGAAGCCAGCATTCAGCAAAGCCTACAAACACTGATGCAAAATAAAACTGTCATCGCCATTGCACATCGACTATCCACCATAGCTGCAATGGATCGGCTAATCGTATTGGATAACGGTCAAATTGTTGAAGAAGGAAATCATAAAATGTTACTTGCCAAGAATGGCCTCTATGCTCGACTCTGGAACCATCAATCCGGTGGTTTTCTGGGACATCTTCACTAGGATATAGCATCATCAAATAATATCTATCTATGTAACTACGATGCCCGATCAAACCGACGATACAGTATAGGCAATACTATTAGTGTCAACAGTGTAGAAGTAATGAGTCCACCAATCACGACAATTGCTAATGGACGTTGTACTTCCGAGCCTGGGCCAGTGGCAAATAGAAATGGGATTAATCCCAACATGGCGACAGTGGCTGTCATTAAAACCGGGCGAAAGCGTTGCTCACATCCCTGAATAATGGCTGCTTTGACATCAACTCCCTCATCACGCAACTTACGTATATAGGAAATTAGTACGACTCCGTTTAACACCGCTATTCCCCACAATGCGATAAAACCAACTGAAGCTGGTACTGATAAATATTCGCCTGTTACAAATAAACCAAATATGCCGCCTATTGATGCAAACGGCAGTACCAGAATAATTAAGGCGGCCAACTTGAGTGAATTGAACAGCATAAATAACAAAAAGAAAATAGCTGCAATTGTTACTGGAACAATAATCGAGAGCGTGCTCATTGCACGCTCCATATTCTCAAATTGCCCACCCCACTCAAAAAAGTAACCTTCTGGTAATTTTACTTCTTTGGCAATTCGTTCTTGCACCTCTGCCACAAACCCACCCAAATCACGACCATCCACATTCGAGCCAACTACAACACGGCGCTTGGCACCTTCACGAGAAATTTGTGCTGGGCCATCCTCAACATGAATATTAGCGACCGCATACAACGGCATCACTTCACCGTCCGGGGCACGCAACAGCAAATTGCGAATACTCTCGATACTGTCACGAAAATGGGGTGGGAAACGCACCACAATTGCAAAACGGCGCTCACCTTCGTACAACGTACTCACTTCACGCCCACCAATAGCGGTTTCAATCAACTCATGTATATCCGCAACATTAATACCGTTGCGCGCAATGGCATTCCGATCAATATCAATAGTCAGCGATTGCTGCCCAGAAAGACGTTCAATTCGAATATCCTGCGCACCAGGAACAGAGCGCACAATACGGGCAATCTGTTCCGACAATTCACGCAACTTATCCAGATCATCCCCAAAAATCTTTACAGCAATTTCAGAGCGTACTCCGGTTACCATTTCATCCACTCTTTCTGCAATCGGCTGCGATAGCACAATATTCACACCTGGCAATATCTCCAGTAGTTTGCGGATATCTTCGTCCACTTCATCTTGCGTACGCCCGGAATCGGGATCCAGCGTCACCATCGGATCCGATTCATTTTGTCCGGCTGGATCAGCGGGCGATTCCCCACGACCCAGCTTGGATACCACGCTTTTTACGCCTGGAACCTGTGAGATCGTCTTCATCGCCTCCATCTCCATTTCAATCGCTTCAGCCAATGAAATAGAAGCCACCCGATTGATCTGTGGAGTCAACGCACCTTCCTTCAACGTTGGCATAAATGATTTCCCCAGAAATGGGAACAGCATAAAAGACAACAGCAGCAATCCCAGCGCAGTAACAACTGTCAATCTTTCTCTTCCAAGTGCGCTATTCAGCAAAGAATGATACGTTCTTTTCAAGCCAGCAATAATCCAGGTATCGTGCTCAGCTGTTCCACCTTTCAGCACATAGGCACACAACACCGGGGACAAGGTTAGTGAAACAATCAAGGAAACTGCCAAGGCAATGGCTATCGTGAAAGCAAGTGGACTAAACAGCTTGCCTTCCATTCCCTGCAAGGTCATCAATGGCAGAAAAACCAGAATAATGATACAGATTCCAAAAATGACGGGCGTCCCCACTTCGGCTACAGCATCAACAATCGTGCGAGTACGTGATTCATGGCTGCTATCACTATGACCAAGCCGGTGAAAGACATTTTCCACCACGACGACCGTCGAATCCACCATTAATCCAATTGCAATTGCCAACCCTCCTAATGACATCAGATTGGCTGAAATCTCTTGATGATTCATCACCATAAAAGTTAGCAAAGGTGTCACAACTAGCGTAGCCACCACAATCAAACTGGAGCGCACATCCCCCAAAAAAATGAACAACACTACAATGACCAGGAAAACTCCTTCCATCAACACCTTGCTGACAGTCCATAACGCTGAATCAACCAGGTCAGTGCGATCATAATAGGGAACAATCTGCAAGCCATCTGGTAACAAATTCTGTTCATTGATCTCGGCTACTTTCGCCTTGACCCGTTCCACAATCTCCTTGGCATTGCCACCTCGGATCATCAACACAATACCGGAAACAGCTTCGGTATATCCTCCTTTGATGACAGCACCCGCTCTTACCTCTGTACCCAGCTTGACCTCTGCAACATCGCGCACGAACACAGGCACACCGTTCTCTTCCAACAGCACAATATTGCCAATATCCTGTAATGTCTGAATCAGACCCACACCTTTCACAAGGTATTGCTCGCTACCGGTTGGCAAAATTCCGCCACTGGCATTGGCATTATTCTCGGCAATAGCCTGCTCCACTTGACGCAATGTCAAACCATAATGGCGCAGCCTATTGGGATCAGCCAAAATATGATATTGCTTGACATATCCTCCTTGAGAATTGATTTCTGCCACGCCGGGAATGGAGCGTAACATCGGGCGAACAATCCAATCCTGCACAATACGTCGCTCAGTCAATTCTTCCACAGTCAATGCTCGCTCACCATCATTAGGATGATCAAGGGTGTACTGATAAACCTCCCCCAGCCCTGTGGAAACCGGACCTAAACGTGGCGTAATTCCGAGCGGCATTTTACTGGCCACTTCCAGCAAACGCTCCATTACCAACTGTCGGGCAAAATACACATCTGTCGTTTCAGTAAATACCAGGGTAACAATAGATAAGCCACTCTTGTTCAACGAGCGCATTTCCACCAGTCCAGGCATACCCGTCATGGCAATTTCCAACGGAATAGTCACTAAGCGCTCTATTTCCTCCGGGCTGCGGCCAACCGCTTCAGTAGCAATTTGTACCTGAACATTGGTGACATCCGGAAAGGCATCAACCGATAAATGTTGTGTGGCATGCAAGCCAAACCCGGCCAAGATCAACGCTATCACGACAACAACTAAACGTTGCGCCAACATGGCGCGTACCAGGGAAGCTATCATTGTTATTCCAGATCTTTACGTTTACGTTCGTTATTCAGGTGAAAAGCACCTTCCACAATAATCAGCTGATCCGGAGTTAATCCTTCCAGGACGGGACGCAAATGATTAACTAATCCATCTAGTTTTACTCGGGTTAATTCAAACCCACCATCCTCCTGAGCGACAAACACATGATCTTCATTGTGCTCCCGTACCACAGCCCCTTCTGGAATGACCAGACGTTCACGCGCATGTTCATCAATTTGCACCGTGGCCAGCATATCTGGTTTCAGTTTGCGTTCAGAATTATCAACTTCCGTACGAACAGCAACCGTCCGTGTCAGTGGATTCACAATATCGGAGACAAAAATAATCGTTCCATCAAAATTGGCATCGCCCAATGCCGGTACATGTATTTTCACATGCTGCCCTTGTTCGACAAAGAGCGCAGTATATTCTGGTACATCTCCTACCACCCATAATTCAGACAAATCAGCCAATGTAAACAATTGATCTGATGGCTGTACGACTTGCCCTAAAGTGACATTACGCGTGATCACTATCCCGTTGCGGGGAGCAGTAATCACAACCGATGGCAAAATTTGTCCATGACGAGTCAAATCCTGGATGGCTTGATTGTCTATCCCTAATAGCAGCAGTTGGTCTCTGGCTGCACTTAGTTCAGCATTTGAAACCTGAGATTCCGATTCACGGCGCTGTAACTCGGCAGCACTAATCACATCCTCTGTAAATAGTTGTCTGGCACGAATGGCAGCACGCTCAGCCAATACAGCCAGCGAATTAGCGCGCAAATAAGCCAATTGCGCTTGCACCAATTCCGGACTTGTCATCCTGGCCAATTTAGCGCCAGCCGCTACGTTATCGCCCAAGTGTGCATATACTTCGACGATCCTGCCGGTAAAGCTGGCCCCCACTTGTACCAATTTGGTTTCATTTACCTTTATTTGGCCAGGCACATGCAGTTTTTCAGAGATATCTGCAAAAAACGGATGGCCAGTTTTAACCCGTTGTAACAAATCCGGTCTGAGAAAAATCACATGCGCATCAGCTGATTCAGTCTCAACAGGTTTTGGAGGCATTTCCTGCTCTACATTGTTATTACACCCCGCAATCAAGAGTAAGGTGCACGCAAAAACAGCTATGATGATACTTGTCCTGAGGTTCATCAAAAACAATCACTCCTGTGGATAATATGCTCGCAGTCGATCTATTTCGGCTGCGGCCGATTGCAATTCAAACTGAGCCTGTAATAATTCTGAACGCGCATTGCGCAGCACTCGTTGTGTATCCAGCACTTCAATGAAGCCTCTTTCACCCAGCCGGAAAGCCACTTCTGCCACGCGTAGAGCGGTTTCTGCTTCCTTGACAATGCCACCTTCAAACATTTCCACTCTGCGTCGGGCAATCTCTTTAGCTTGCCAGGCAGATTCCAGCAATCGATCCACTTCATAACGACGATAATCCAGTGTCTGACGTATTTTGGCTGCACTTGAAACTGCTGCATCTATTTCACCACGTCGCTGATAAAACAGCGGAATGCGAACACTCAACCCGGCAGTGTTAGATACAAATTGCTTGTCCTGAAAATTGCTAAACAAGATATCGACAGACGGCAATACGGATGCACGCTCCTGATCAATTCGTAACCGCGCACGCGCTTGCTCTGCCTCCAAACGTTGAATTTCAGGATTTTGTGTCGATAATTCCTTACGCAATGCATCCAGTGTGGGTTGTTCAACCGGATCATCCAAGGAAGCCGCCACTGTAAATTCAGGCGGCAAGGCGCCAGCTGTCAGTTGTAACAAAGCAATACGCGCCCGTTCTGTATCTAACAACGCTGCTTCTTTTCGGCTAGCTGCTGTCATAACTTCAGTATCGGCACGTATTAGTTCAAATCGGGCTGTTTCCCCCAGTTCGACACTCAATTTAATGCGCTGCTGAATTTCCCGCATCAGTTCAAAAATATCTGACTCCATCTCTGCTAGTCCACGCCGTAACAGAAATTCGTAGATGTGTATACGAAGTTGTGCTGCCAAATCCGCTCGTACTTGCTCTAAATTTGCACGACTAACGTCAACCCCTGATTCTGCAGCTTCAATCCGGGCGCGGCGCATCCATGGGTTTTCTAGTGATTGACTCACGGTGACCTGACGCTGCATCGAAGAGGGACCGGTATCGATCTCCGGCAAACGGGGGCTATCTGGCCCTGCCATGAAGGTTACTTCCGGATTAGGAAAAGCAGAAGCACTGGTGACCTCCGCTTGCGCAATATCCACTTCCGAGCGTGCAGCCTGCAGCAAGCCGTTGGCCTGCAACCCAATACGTTGAATATCAGCCACTGTATAGCCACTACTTGCAGCCAGTGCTGGGTAATGCAAAAACGTAATCGAGCTACATATGATGCAAAAAATGAAAAATCTGTGCATATAAATAATGATTATAGTTATCATTTATAGGTAACAGAATATGCATGAATTTTGTTAAATATGCAATAATAAATAAAGTGAAGTAAAATTACAGCTCGTATTTACTTATTTACAAACCGAGCTGTCAGAAATACTATTTATGTGATTTGTATCTATGTTTGTATTTGCCTAATGGGCGCTTCACCCACCACCATCCCGCTACTAGCAATATGAATGTGCCTACCCAGATACCGTAAGTCCACAGCCACGAAAGTACACCTTTTTTTACAAACACTTGTATTTCAGCCAAATTTACAACTTTGGGTTGTTCCGCAGTCGTCTCTGTTGTTTGTAAATACAGTTGTACTGATAACTGACGGTGCCCTTCTCTTTCTGGTGTTACAGTCCATGACCAGTGCGTTTCATCACGATTGGAAAAAAGTTGCGCCTGGGGTTCGGGTGGATCAATTGTAAAAGTACTGCCCGTCAATTCTGCGCGCATTTCTGGAAAGACCTGACCATGAACACCTTGTGGTGCCATGCCGGGTAAAGATTCGTTAGCAATATCATTCATACGCTGTGCCAGCTCTTTGGTATCAACATGCAATACCATTTCAAATGGCACCGAACGATTGATTTCTTCTGGTAGAGAGATAGCTGAGCTATCAGCGGGTAATTTCATTTTAATCAGCGGTGGAAAATACCTTTCCCCGTATAAGGCATGTCCCAGCAGATTCATTCCAAACGGAATAAATAATACAGCCGCCAGCAAACTGGGCACTACCATACTATAGGGGAAATACCACCTTTTTCTACGCATCATAGTCTCCTTAAACAGAATAATTCTTTAATCATTATTGTTAGCAAACAGTGCCATAATCCAATAAGATAATATTTATTTTGACAAGCCAAATACTTTCATATCAAGGTGAACAAACTTCCTTGTTTTGTCGCTCATCGAGGGTATCCCGCATTGTATCCGGAAAATTCCTTACCTGGAATTCAGGCTGCGATACAGGCTGGTGCACGTTATATTGAAGTTGATATTCAATTAAGTAGTCAGCATACGCCTTATCTTTGCCACGATGACGATCTGCAAAGACTGACAGGACAAGCGCTCTACCTTACCCACCTAACAGATGACACAATTGATGCACTCACCGTTTCCTATCCTCATTGTGTAAAATATGCTTCTATTCCTCGTTTGACAACATTTTGTCAAAATCTGGCACGACACCCTCAGGTTACCGCATTCATTGAGATTAAAGCTGAAAGCATTATTCGATTTGGGCGACAACAAACAATAAATGCCATACTGTCAGTCATTGCAACAGTACATACACAATGTGTCCTGATCTCTTTTGATTGGGAAACAATTGCATCGATTAAATCACTCCAAACGTACAAAACCGGCTGGATTATTGAAGATTGGACTGAAGCACAAGCCACGCTGGCAACACAGCTACAACCTGATTATTTATTCAGCAATACACAGCTTCTGCCGCAAAATCTGGATCAGCTTTGGTCCGGATCATGGCGATGGGTTATTTACACTGTGGATGATTACCATACCGCATTGCGTTATGCACAAGCTGGCATTACATTCATCGAAACTGATACGATCGGTACTTTACTAACTCGTTAACTCATTCAGTATTATTGAGTAAACCTCAAAATAACTATGACCAATCATTATGATCTCCTGATTATAGGAGGAGGCATCCAGGGAGTAGCAGTTGCACAAGCAGCAGCGGCTCGTGGCCATAGCGTGCTGGTATTAGAAAAAACAGCATTGGCAGCCGGTACATCCAGCCGCTCCAGCAAATTAATCCACGGGGGATTACGTTACCTAGAAAGTGGTCAGTTCGGGCTTGTGCGAGAAAGCCTTAAGGAGCGTACTGAACTTTTACGGCTTGCTCCTTCTTTAGTCCGTTTGCAACCTTTTTATCTTCCTATTTATCGGCACACATCGCGCCATTCATTCACCATTCGTGCTGGGCTCAGTCTATATACGCTACTGGCCGGATTCAGCAAAGGTGCTGGCTTTCGTTCTATCCCTCGAAGAAAATGGAGTGAATTGGACGGACTTTCCACGCGTGGACTCAAACATGTATTCCAATATTGGGATGCGCAAACAGATGATCGGGCACTTACTCAGGCAATGATGTACTCAGCCTCGTCACTTGGTGCCAAATTGCGCTGCCCGGCAGAATTTGTACATGCAAATATTACTGACGATCTCTGTGAAGTTGAATTTCTGGAAAACAATCAAACTCACCAATGTACGGCAAGTGTGCTTGTCAACGCATCTGGCCCCTGGATTAATCAGGTAGCACAGCGAATTTCTCCAACTCCTCCTTCCTATCCGGTAGATTTGGTACAAGGCACGCATTTGATATTGAATGGGCAGCTCAAACAAGGTTGCTACTATCTTGAATCTCCACAAGACCAGCGGGCAATTTTTGCTCTGCCATGGAAACAGCATACTTTATTAGGCACAACTGAGACGTTATTCACAGGGACACCTGATGAGGCAGCGCCGCTGATGGCAGAGGAAATCTATTTATTAGGATGTTTTCGCTATTATTTTCCGGATCATTACATCACTATCCGAGAACGTTTCGCGGGGTTACGAGTATTGCCCGCTGCGGACGATACTCCTTTTGGTCATTCACGTGAAACGCACTTGCAGCTTGATCACCTTCAACAGCCGCGCGTCGTAGGTATTTATGGGGGGAAATTAACCGTTGCTCGAGCCACTGCTCAAAAAGTATTACAAGCCTTGCGCCCTTCTCTCCCTTTCCGGATTCCCCAGGCGGATATCACGCAATTACCCCTTAAACTTCTATAAAAAATACCAATACAGCACAAGCTAAATTAAGCGTTCACTTTTCTCTGCGCAAGCTTTTCAGCCTTTTTCTGTGCAATTTTTTCTGCTTTTTTCTCGCGGCGGATTATTTCGTGTTTGATTCCATCTAAAAAACCACTATTCTTTTTATACTGACGCTCAGCTTTGTACCACAAAAAACAGATAGCAATGCCCAGCAAAATCAATATCAAACTTGATGGCTCAAATCCGTCAAGAAAAATAAATACTACCCCGGTAGAAATTCCAAATGCACCAAACATAGCTACTGCATAGCCTTTGCCACCACTCCAAATAGATTTGGTATATTTCTCGCACCAGCCTTCAACTTCATCCCGAATACTGGTCAGTTCTTCATCCGCCATTTTTTTAAAGTTCATTGTTGTTCTCCTTAAATAATTGCCTTAGCAACTATTCGTATAGCATTTATTTTACTGCAGCAGGCTCATCTAATTTGAGTCCTTTTAGTTGTTCGATCAATACACGCCTTTCATTTTCTGCTGCCTGATAATGTTGATAAAGTTCATTCAATTCATGCGTATAACGCTGTATCCTCTGGATACGCTCTTCACGGCGCTTTAACATATCCTCATACTTTGGTGCAGCATTATTATTCACATCGCCAGCGTTATCGGTTGGTACAAATTGATTTTCTTCTGCAATTTCATGGCGCCGCAGTTCCTGCAACATCTGAAACTGCTGAAATAGAATTTGCTGTTCTTGCTGTTGATGCGCGATAGCTGCTTCCAGTTCTGCCACCTGTTGTTCGCTATCAACAGCAAACGCGACCACAGGAACCAACAACAAGCCGATAAATAGCCACTTGGCTAAAACCCTGCTCGCAAATTCGTAACCAAATTTTACAAAATTAAATATGGATAGCACGTTTATCTACACCTAAAGCAGCTTCATGCAACGCTTCAGACAATGAAGGGTGTGCATGAATAATAGAGGCGAGATCTTCACTACTAGCAGCAAATTCCATTGCAACAACGGCTTCTGCAATCATCTCAGAGACATAAGGACCTATCATATGTACACCAAGAATACGATCACTTTCCGCATCAGCCAGAATTTTAACAAATCCGGTAGCTTCTCCTAGTGCTCGAGCTCGCCCATTCGCCATAAATGGGAATTGCCCCACTTTATAAGCAATACCTTCCGCTTTCAATGCTTGTTCCGTTTTACCAATCCAAGCAATTTCTGGTGCCGTATAAATAACCCACGGCATCATAGCGAGATCAACTTGAGCAGTCGAAGTAGTAGCCGATCCTTGCTGACTCAATGCGATTCGCTCCGCCACCGCCACACCTTCCTTGGAGGCTTTATGTGCCAACATTGGCCCTCTCACCACATCACCAATTGCGTACACATTTGGTAAATCTGTTTGGCAAAATTCATCTACTTTAATAAAACCGCGCTCATCCAGCTGCAACCCCACTTCCGCGGCACCCAAGCCGGCGGTATTAGGCACTCGCCCAACTGCTACAACAAGCTTGTCTACTTTTAAACTGTGTACTTCTTTATCAGCATCAACGTACTTGATTTCTACACTATCTTTACCAGCTTTGGTTGATTTAATTTCAATGCCGGTATGAATCACCAAACCGGTACCTTTCGTCAACGCCCTGTGGGCTTCTTTGGCTACCTGCTCATCTGCTGCCGGCAAAAAATCAGTTTGTGCTTCTAATATTGTGACCTCTGCTCCTAATCTGCGCCACACACTTCCCAATTCTAGGCCAATAACTCCTGCGCCGATAATAGCCAGTTTTTTAGGTGTTTCCTGGAGAGCTAAGGCACCTGCATTATCAAGTATGTTTATTTCGTTCACCGGGGCGATCTGCAAAGCACGCGGAACAGAACCAGTGGCAATAACAATGTACTTGGCATGCACCGATTGCTCTTTTCCATCAGAATGGACTTGTACTTCCCACACATCATTATCGTTATGCTGCCTTTTTAGTACACCACGTCCTTGCAAAGCGGTCACTTTATTCTTCTTGAATAACATATTGATCCCGCCAGTGAAGGCTTTAACAATTTTGTCCTTACGAGCAATCATCGTCGGTACATCTACGGACAACCCGTCCAGCTGAATACCATGTTCAGCAAATTTGTGTCCAGCGCGCGCAAAATTCTCAGATGATTCCAACAAAGCCTTGGAAGGAATACACCCCACATTCAAACACGTTCCACCCAAACTAGGTTTACCCTGTGCAGTCTTCCAGTCATCAATACACACCGTGTTTAAACCCAACTGAGCACAGCGAATAGCTGCGACATATCCTCCTGGTCCCGCGCCAATTACAGCCACATCAAATACATTATCCATATCGGTATATCATCAAAATTATTTGTCAAAAATACGGTTTTGGTTACTATTCAAGGAGCCTTTACAAGACGTTCACGAAGCAGCCGGTCAAGGTAAAAGTCAGCAAAAAACAAAGTTTATACATGATAAATAAGCACCCTGAGTTAACTTTTAATGCAGAAAAGCAACACAGATAGTTTTACAGAAGTTCCTCAACCTTGCTCATACAGAAACATTGACAACATTCTTGATTCATCTTACTGATTGCTGCTACAGCTTGAACATATTGTTCCGTTTGCTGTAACTCTCTCATTGAATCTATAATAGATGGCTGTCCGCGCATGCGTTCCAATCTTGCCATATCGATAGCAGATGATTGCCACTGCAATGCTCCCAGTAATTCATCCGCTGCATGAGTATCATTACAAACTAAAGCCATGGTACACCCTGCTCGCAAAGCTTGCGCTACCCGATGCGTAATATCCCCATAATTTTTTGCAGCCTGCATGCATAAATCATCACTAAAAATGCAACCTGTAAATCCCAGCTCATTTCGCAAAATAGTCTGCAACCATTTATCAGAAAATCCTGCTGGATTAGCATCAATGGCAGGATAAATAACATGAGCAGCCATCACACCAGCCAATCCATTCTCAATCATGTGCCGAAAAGGAATGAGATCTTTCTCTGCAATCGCTGCATAGCTACGGTTATCTATACCTGTTTCGACATGAGTATCTACTTGGATGGCGCCATGGCCAGGAAAATGTTTCCCTACAGCCATCATGCCAGCAACCTGTAATCCCCTCATCAAAGCTTGAGCCAGCTCAAACACTATTTGTGGTGCGTTATGAAAAGCACGATCACCAATTACGCTGCTTTGTCCATAATCGAGATCAAGCACGGGTGTAAAACTTAAATCAACGCCACAAGCCTTGAGTTCTACAGCCAGGATATAGCCAATATGTTGTGCCAAGAATAGTGCTGATTCTGGATTTTTTTCCCAGAGCTCACCCAGTACACGCATGGAGGGTAACTGAGTGAAACCATCACGACAACGTTGCACTCTTCCCCCTTCCTGATCAATTGCAATCAACAAGGAAGGAGAGCGCAACGCACGAATAGATGCAGTTAATTCAGATAGTTGTGTGGGGGATTTGTAATTGCGCGCAAATAAAATCACGCCTCCAACCAGTGGATGGGTTAATCGACGACAATCTTCCTCGGTTAACTCGGTGCCTATGACATCGAGCATTAACGGACCTAATGACATATTTATTTTTCCAACACAACAAAGGCGCTGGTTAAAGTTAGTTCGTCACTAATTGAAAGATGATGGCTAACAATACCACGCTGCGCTATCCAGCTTGCTAACTCTCGATCAAATTCAAAATAAGGTTTACCCTGAGCATCATGCTGGATAGCAATATTTTCAAATGTAACAGGTGCACGCAACCCTGTTCCTGTTGCCTTTGAAAAAGCTTCCTTGGCAGCAAAACGTTTGGCCAGAAACACTGCAGGTTGGGTATGTTTTATATATTCCGGCCATTCAGTTTCTGCCAAAATGCGCCTGGCAAAACGTTCTCCATAGCGTTCAAGTAGGCATGAAATACGAGTAGGATCCACCAAATCGGTGCCGATCCCATAGATCATGCACGCGCCTGTTGCATCAAGATTTTCATCTCGCGCACAGCATCTGCGAAGCCAATAAACAGTGCGCGCGCCACAATAGCATGGCCAATATTCAATTCATTCATCTCAGGAATAGCTGCAATTGGCGTAGTGTTTTGATAATGTAAACTATGACCAGCATTGACTTGCAGCCCTTGATTAGAGGCATAAGTCGACATAGTACGAATTTTTTCTAATTCTTCCTGTTGTTTTTCAGGTGTTACAGCATCCGCATAATGCCCGGTATGCAGTTCGATTACTGGTGCACCCGCTTTAACAGCCGCATCAATTTGATCAGCCTGCGCATCAATAAATAAAGAAACACGAATTCCCGCTTCCGCCAATCGCTCACACGCAGCGTGAACTTCTTCAAACCGACGAATTACATCCAACCCCCCTTCGGTAGTCAATTCTTCTCTGCGTTCAGGTACCAGACAAATGTCATGTGGCTTCACTTGACAAGCAAACGTAATCATTTCTTCCGTGATAGCACTTTCCAGATTCATCCGTATTTTGAGTTGCTCGCGTAACACAATGACATCTTCTTCCTGAATATGACGTCGATCTTCGCGTAAATGCAATGTAATGGCATCTGCTCCAGATTTTTCAGCAACCAGAGCGGCTTCAACTGGACTTGGATAAGTTGTTCCTCGCACTTGCCGTACCGTAGCGATGTGATCAATGTTTACACCCAAAGCTATCATGATGATTTACCCCCCATTTTTAGTTATTATTCTTGTAATTTAAGAAAAACTATCTGCACTGCTATCTTTTTATTAAAAATTAGCTCAGAAAGTCTATATTCTTTATGTTCTGCTTTCTTGATTGCTTCTGAACAGGTTCTTACTCATACCCTAAGCTTTTAAGAGCTACCGCGTCATCCGCCCAACCTGATCTTACTTTCACCCATACTTCTAAATAAACCTTACTACCGAATAGTGCCTCCATATCCTTGCGTGCTTGCGTTGCCATATCTTTTAGCTTCTTACCTTGCTTACCAATAATGATCGCTTTTTGATTCTCTCTTTCCACCAAAATACAAGCGTGAATCCGATACAAATTACCCTCTTGAGTAAATTGCTCAATCATGACACTCACTGAATAAGGCACTTCTTCTCCAATTTGCCGAAATACCTTCTCACGTAGTAGCTCAGCTGCCAAAAACCGCTCACTCCGATCAGTAATTTCATCTTCGGTGAAAAAAGGAGGATTTTCTGGCAAATGATTGCGAATTGCTGCCGTTAAATCTGATAATTGTTTATTTTGCAGTGCACTCACCGGGACAATCGTTGCAAAATCAAACAGATTTGCCATTTTTTGCATAAACGGTAGTAGCTGTAATTTATCTGTCAAAAAATCAGTTTTATTAATGACTAGGATAACTGGAATATTGTTAGGCAACTGTTCCAGCACAAGCTCATCTTCATGTCCGAAGCGTCCAGCTTCAACCACAAACAAGATCACATCAACATCTTGCATACTTTGCTGAACTACCCGATTCATTAGTTGATTCAGCTGGCTACGATAACGCCTTTGAAAACCAGGTGTATCCACGAAAATAAATTGTGAATGTGCATCCGTCAATATGCCATGAATCCGAAAACGAGTTGTTTGTGCTTTTCTGGAAGTAATGCTGATTTTTTGTTTAATCAGATGATTCAATAGCGTTGATTTGCCAACGTTGGGACGGCCAACAATAGCCACATAACCCGTTTTATAGCCAGATATGCTCATCATTATGAGGCGCTACCTGAATAAAAAGAAGCATTCAAATTACTCAAAGGGGGAAAAATATATCGTATAGGGTGTATAAATCTGCTTAATCTGCTTTTACTATAAACTGATAAGCCTTATGCGCTGCTTCTTGTTCAGCACGACGACGACTGGTACCTTCACCATGCGCACGAATAGCAAATTTTGGAATTATACATTCCACGTGGAAGACTTGTGCATGAGTATCGCCCTGCGTTGAAAGTATGTGGTACTCGGGCAAATTTATTTTGTGACTCTGTAAATATTCCTGTAACAAAGTCTTGGGATCTTTGCCACAAGCATCCAGATCCAATTGCTTCAATAAAGGTTCATAAAGAGATACGACTACCTGTTTGACTGCTGAAAATCCACCCTCAAGGTAAATCGCGCCAATGATGGCTTCCATTGTGTCAGCCAGGATAGAAGGGCGACAATGCCCTCCACTTTTGCGTTCGCCTTCTCCAAGTAACACCAGTTTATTGATACCCAACCCAGAAGCAAGTTGATATAAAGCCTCTTGATTAACAAAATTGGCACGCAATCTTGTTAAATCTCCTTCGGGAAGCAGCGGGAAACGCCTGATCAATAATATTGATACCACACAATTCAATACACTATCTCCCAAAAATTCGAGACGTTCATTATTCGGCAAGCCGAGGCTACGATGAGTTAAAGCTTCCTGCAATAATTCTGAGGATTCAAACACATATCCCAGTTTCTGAAAGAAGAGTGTGTAATTCTGATTATTTGATTTTTGTCGTTTTTTTTTCTTATGCTGTCTAATGAACTTAGATCTACTCATCAATCACTGGTTGCGTCGAAATCAATTAACAGTGAAAAATTTGCAAATAGCGGTTTGCTGATAGTATAGCTTGTACTTAATGACAATCGCCCCCCCTGTTTGTCGACAATAACATCACTGCCATTCACAGATTCTATGTTATCAATAGCGGCACGTTTATCAAAAGCCATACGTATTTCTCGAGGATTTGCATCACGTAATTCAGGACTATTGGCAAGTGTTATTAGCGTTTGCTTCACCGCATTAAATTCAATATATGAAGGAATTAATCGCATTCCAAAAATAGCTAATATCACAATAGCACCAGACCAGACAAGCAGGTTTGGTAAACTCACTCCTTGTTGTTTTTTACTAACCGCAACACATGATGATGGATACATCGCTCACTCCTACAATCATACGATGATAGATTCAGCTACTATTTGATTACGGTACCAATTCTGCTCAAGTCACTAAAGTTCCACCAAATTAGGAAAGCCTTGCCTACAATATTTTCTTCTGGCACAAATCCCCAATAGCGACTATCGCTGCTACCATCACGATTATCACCTAAAGTAAAATAGTTTCCCGGCGGAACTGTGCAAGAAAAACCTGTTTGATCAAAAGTACAATTTTCCCGATTAGGAAAATCACGCACTGCGATTAGCTGTATATTAGGCATGTCCTCGTTAATCAAGATATCGTACGCACTCTCATCCATGTACTCCTTGAACCGTTGTGTATAAACATATACCAGACCATCCTCTATATATTTATAGTCTCCATTTGGTTCTAGTCGAATAGGTACGTTATTAATACTCAATTGTTTGTTGCGATAAGCTACCGTATCTCCAGGCACGCCAACGATCCGCTTGATATAGTCAATGGAGGGATCCTCTGGGAAACGGAATACCATAACCTCACCGCGCTTAGGCTCATTCATTTCAATGATTTTGAGATTGGCTACTGGCAGCCGAATTCCATAGGTATATTTATTGACCAGTATAAAGTCTCCCACCAGCAAGGTTGGAATCATCGAGCCTGACGGGATCTTAAAAGGCTCTACCAAAAATGATCGCAAACAAAATACAATCAGAATGATGGGAAAAAAACTTTTAGGATATTCAACCCACCATGGTTCAATATCACCAGATACGCGTTTATGCCTTAGTACCAGATAGTCAAGTAGCCAGACTCCACCTGTAAACACTAATAAAGTAAGCAGCACCAAAGGAAAATTCATAATGTCCTAGTATTTACTTGATAAAAAATACCCTGCTCGACTACTAACATATTATTCGTACGCTGATTTTCATTTATCATCCACCTGCAAAATTGCTAAGAATGCAGCTTGTGGAATCTCAACATTACCAACCCGTTTCATACGTCTCTTACCTGCTTTCTGTTTTTCCAGCAATTTACGTTTGCGTGAAATATCTCCGCCATAGCATTTAGCCAACACATTTTTGCGTAATGCTTTCACATTTTCACGCGCGATAATATGAGCACCAATAGCGGCTTGCACCGCAATATCAAACATTTGTCGAGGAATTAGTTCACGCATTTTTTTAGCGAGTTCACGACCACGCTGCTGACTACTAGCGCGGTGCACAATCAATGACAAGGCGTCCACCCGATCACCATTAATTAATATATCCAACTTGACCAAATCCGCCGCTCTATATTCTCTGAGTTCATAATCCAGCGACGCATAGCCACGACTAACGGATTTCAGTTTGTCGAAAAAATCCATTACCACTTCATTTAAGGGTAACTCATAGACAAGCATGACTTGTCGCCCTTTATACTGCATATTTTCCTGAACGCCACGCTTATTGGCGCACAGTGTAATAACAGCGCCTACATACTCTTCAGGAACCAGAATGGTTGCCAAAATGACCGGCTCTCTAATTTCTTCTATGCTGGATAGTTCTGGTAGCTTGGAAGGATTTTCAACTTCCAGTATTTTACCATCATGCAAAACAACCTGATAAATTACTGTTGGAGCGGTTGTAATGAGATCCATATCATATTCCCGCTCCAGACGCTCCTGAATAATATCCAAGTGCAGCAATCCCAAAAAGCCACAGCGAAACCCAAACCCTAGTGCTTGGGAGGTTTCCGGCTCGAACTGTAGGGAAGCGTCATTCAATTGCAATTTCTCCAATGCAGCACGTAAGGCTTCATACTGGTTGGATTCAACTGGATACAATCCTGCAAACACTTGAGGCTTAATTTCCTTGAAGCCTTCCAAGGGTTTACTCGCAGGGTTATCTACTGATGTTACGGTATCGCCTACTTTAGCAGATTTAAGATCTTTGATTCCAGAAATGACAAACCCCACCTCACCCGCTTGCAACACTTCACGATTAACCGCTCTTGGCTGGAAAACACCCACCTCTTCACACAAATAGCTGGTTTCACTCGACATTAATAAAATCTTGTCGCCTGGTTTCAGGCTTCCATCCATTACGCGAATCAGCATCACAATTCCGACATAACTATCAAACCAGGAATCTATGATAAGAGCTTTAAGTGGCGCATGAATATCCCCTAACGGCGGGGGAATTTGCGCCACAATCATTTCCAGCACTTCATGAATCCCTTCACCCGTTTTCGCACTGATACGCAAAGCATCCCGCGCATCAATTCCGATAATATCTTCTATTTCTGTGATGACCCTATCAGGATCTGCTGCTGGCAGATCAATCTTGTTAAGCACCGGAATCACTTCGACATCCAGCTCCACTGCCGTGTAACAATTTGCAACGGTTTGCGCCTCGACGCCTTGGGAAGCATCAACCACTAATAAAGCGCCCTCACACGCGGAAAGTGAGCGAGAAACTTCATAGGAAAAATCAACGTGGCCGGGAGTATCAATTAAATTCAGCAAATATTCCGCACCATCTTCGGCTTGATAACGCAATGTAGCTGTTTGCGCCTTGATGGTAATACCGCGTTCACGCTCCAAATCCATCGAATCAAGCACCTGAGCTTCCATTTCCCGCTCTGAAAGTCCACCACAAAATTGAATAATACGATCAGCTAGCGTGGATTTACCGTGATCAATATGCGCAATAATAGAGAAATTACGAATATGTTGTATCAATAAATATCACCAATTGGCAAGAAACAATAAAGGCTGTAACAAAAGGAAAGATTGTATACAAATCGGCACAGAGAAGGTAGATTTACAATGATTACCGGAATGGAAGGGATGGCACTATTCTCTATTACTCTGGTAGAGCAGCGAGAACAGGATATTAATCCAAAAAACAAGGTAAAAACTTAAGAAAATCCTAGAGAAACAGTTTTAACGTTGCAATATATTCTTCAGCGGAATGTTGAATAGATTTCAGGAAAAATAGTGACTTAATACATCTATATCAAGAAAATAGTGACATACTTCTTTTGCTTCTTTGACAGCAAACAAAACGGGAACGCGTTCACTATATAATTGAACCAGTTTCTCATCAATATCAATATCAATATCAACTACTTCAAATTCAAATTGAAATTTCCGCTGCAAATCACGGAGAGCAGTGACCATATCTTCACAAAGATGACAATCTTTCCTGCCATATACAATAAATTTGTTGGACATTATTAGCGCGCATCAATCATCTATTTTTATCGTAATAAAAGTAGAAACATCTCCTCTTCTTATCAAGAGAGCGATATTTCGTCCTTCTGGCACTGCATTTAGCAGTTTATTGAACTGTTTGACAGATTTTATGTCTCGATTGTTAAATCCTAAAATAATGTCCCCCGGGCGAACACCAGCACGTCCAGCTGCCCCATCATAGACTTCATCCACCAGCAAGCCATTTTCTACATTAAATTGATCTTTTTGATTAGCTGAAAGCTCTCTCAGCACTAATCCTAATTTACTACTGGCGATATTTTTTGATTTTCCCTGCTTCCGGCTAATCACAACATTATCATCTGTTGGCATTTCACCAACAGTAACCGTTATTTTTTTAGCTGAATCATTACGCCATACTTCAACAGGTACCTTGGAGCCAGGTTTTGTATTACCCACAATACGTGGTAAATCACTGGAGCTGTCGATAGTTTTATTACTAAATTTCAAAATGATATCTCTCGTTCTGATACCCGCTTTATCAGCCGGACCATTCTTTTCTACTGACGCAACTAATGCACCACGAGCTTTATCCAAACCAAAGGATTCAGCCAATTCTTCCGTCACTTCCTGGATCATCACTCCAATTCTTCCACGAGAAATCTTGCCATATTGCTTGAGTTGATCAGCAATATCCATCGCAACATCAATAGGAATAGCGAAAGAAAGCCCCATGAACCCCCCAGTTCGGCTATAAATTTGGGAGTTGATGCCAACCACTTCCCCTTTCATATTAAAGAGCGGCCCACCTGAGTTGCCGGGATTAATCGCTACATCTGTCTGTATAAAAGGCACATAATTTTCCTGAGCGAGTGAACGCCCTTTGGCACTGACAATGCCAGCCGTAACGGTATTCTCAAAACCAAAAGGGGCACCAATGGCAACCACCCATTCACCCACCTTCAACTGCTCTGGATTCCCTCGCGTCACAACTGGCAAATCATTTGCTTCAATCTTCAGCAACGCAATATCCGTTTTTTGATCAACCCCAATGACCTCGGCGACCAGTTCACGTTTATCTGTTAAGCGCACCTTAATCTCATTTGCTGCTTCAACCACATGTGCATTAGTCAATATATAGCCGTCTTTACTGATGATAAAGCCAGATCCAAGTGAATGGGATTCATATTTTCTGGGGCCAGAGAAAGGCTGCATATGCCTACGAAAAAACTCATAGAAAGGAGAATCTTCCGGAAGATTCGGAATTTCTGGCAAAAATTGACTTACTGCATCCCGCTTGGTTT
Source organism: Nitrosomonas stercoris (assembly GCA_006742785.1). Lineage (NCBI taxonomy): Bacteria > Pseudomonadati > Pseudomonadota > Betaproteobacteria > Nitrosomonadales > Nitrosomonadaceae > Nitrosomonas > Nitrosomonas stercoris. The sequence goes on from AP019755.1 coordinate 2,264,479, forward strand.
GCACCGTACTAATATTAACGACTACTTGCCCATGTTCTTCTACCAAATCTGTAAAATCTGGCAAATTTTTTGCTTGTAAAGAAATGGGCAATAACAACATGACCCAATACAGACAAGTTATAAAAACTACTTTCTTCAGTAATTGCTGTTTAACTATAGCTAACATAAGTATTGTGTCGGTTCAGCGTTAAAGTAAGTTTTATTTTGGATATGCTATTCCAATTTCAAGATAATTCAAACTGATTAGTGAGCTTTGTCACACCTATAATGCATTAGACGAAAAAACATCTATTCAGCTCAATATTTACAGTTCGTTGCAAACAAATGATGATGTATTACTCAGTCAAGGTATGAGATTGTTGCTGCGCATGAGTTGATTCAATAGCAGAGGATATTTCTGTTGCAGGATAATGATGAGTGGAGTTTTCATAAGTTACTCCTCTATGAATTGAATGATAATTATTATGTATTGAACCAGCTGGGAATGTATACAAAGGAGAAGGCTGGAAATTAACTAATGCACGCTGCTCATTATTAACTGGTAGTAGTACTTTATTATTTGCTTTTTCGGCTACGTATACCTCTTTAAATACTACCTCATGTTGCTGCTGCTCAGCCGCCTGGAAAACCAACCAACCTATTGATAATACCGCTACTGAAGCAGCAATTTAAAAACCTAGTAATTTTTGTTTACGATATTGATATTTTTTATATGAATCCGGTACCATTAATAAAGGCTCGTCAATGAGCTTATTTCTAACTATATCCGTCACATCCAGATCACTATCTGCCTGATGTAATACATCCCGAATTGTGTGATAGATTTTCCAGTCCAAGAGAAGGTCACTGTTACTTTTTACACTACCAATCACTTCAACAGCATCTGTACTCTCTAGCTCACCATCCATTAATTCCGATACTTTCTTTCTCACAATTTCACCTCTTATCACCATCTTTTACTTTCATCTGTACCTAGTAAAGGACGCAACTTATCAGCAACCGCTTCGCGCGCCCTAAATATACGTGATCGCACCGTACCAATCGGACAATCCATAATACTTGCAATTTCCTCGTAGCTTAATCCCTCAATTTCTCTCAATATAATTGCTGTTTTTAGTTCTTCAGGTAAGGTCTCTATCGCTTGACTTATGGTTTGGGCAACCTGTTTTCCCATAAGTTCATTTTCAGGTGTATTCATCTCGCGCAGCTGGTCGGCACCTTCAAAATTTTCTGCATCTTCAGCATCAAATCCAATAGTCGAGGGCTGTTTACGTCCCTGTGATATTAGAAAATTCTTAGCGGTGTTCACTCCAATTCGGTACAGCCAGGTATAAAACGCACTATCACCACGGAATGACGCCAACGCTCGATAAGCTTTGATAAAAGTCTCTTGGGCGATATCTTCCACTTCAGCTGGATCTCGGATAAACCGCGATAACAAACGCGCTAGCCGACGTTGATATTTAATAACCAATAGATCAAAGGCATGCTTATCACCCTGCTGCACACGCTCTACCAACTGCTGATCGATTTCACGATCACTCATGTTCTATGCTACCAGGACGAGAAAAATATAATTTAATCTTAATTATCAACTCCTAGTCCTTTTATTTGAATGTGGTTTTTAGCCCGCAATAAATAGAAATAAAATTGCACCAATTTTATGGATTTATATCGTTGTTGCTTCAGATTCAACGCGCTCTACTTTCAGAAGATGCAAACGGCGACTATCTACTCTAACAACGGTAAAATTGAAATTTCCAACAATTATGGATTCTCCATTCTTAGGTAACCGACCAAATTCATTGATGACCAAACCACCTATCGTGTCAAAATCCTTATCACTAAATGTTGCACCTAGTGTTTCATTAAAATTTGATATTTCTGTAATGGCCTTCACACGATAATGCCCCATTGTATCAGCAATAATATGAGCCTCATCTTCGTCAAAATCATATTCATCCTCAATATCGCCGACAATCTGTTCAAGCACATCTTCAATTGTGATGAGTCCAGCAACTCCACCATACTCATCTACTACAATAGCGATATGGCCACGGTTACTACGAAAATCTTTAAGCAAAATATTAAGCTTCTTGGATTCCGGTATATATATTACCGGACGCAACATATCCCGAATATTAAATACTTCCTTGCCTGAATAATAATGAAGAAGATCTTTAGCCAATAACACACCAACCACCTGATCCTTACTGCCATCCGTCACAGGAAATCTTGAGTGGGCTGTTTCTGTCACAAATGAAATAACATCTTCTGGCTTCTCATTGATATCAATCGTATCCATTTGTGAGCGGGGAATCATGACATCACGAACCTGCATCTCTGTTACTTGCAAAACTCCTTCAATCATACTTAACGCATCCGTATCCAGCAGATTACGCTCATGAGCTGAATGCAATAAAGCAATTAATTGTTCACGATCTTCTAATTTATGAGAAAGCAGAGCGCTAATATACCCAAACCAACCTGCTTTTGGGGAGGTTTCGTTCATAAAATAAGTACGTCAGGAATAATAAAAAGGATGGTCAAATTTGCTTACGTTACTCGGTCACTAAAATAGCGTAAGGATCTGGATAATTTAGATTGGTGATAATTTTCGTTTCAAGAGATTCCATAATAGCAGCATCTTCACGACTAATATGATCGTATCCCTGTAAATGCAAAATACCATGAACGGTTAGATGTGCATAATGTGCAGCTAACTCTTTGCCTTGTTGCTTTGCTTCGCCACTAATTATCGGCGCGCACAATACAATATCACCAAACAATGGTGCATCATCACTATATACAAATGTCAACACATTAGTTGCCGCGTCTTTACCACGGAATTGATGATTTAACGCTTCTCCTTCTTGTATATCAACAATCCGAATAACCACTTCAGCCGGTTTATTGAGTGCTGCTTCAACCCATTTGCGGAACAATTGCTCATTAGGAACGCCAATGCTATCCGTAGCAAACTGTATTGCCAACTTAAGTTCACACTGACTGCTCGTGTCAGATTGCTTGTTAGTGCTCATTCGCCGTATATTTTTCATAAGCGTCTACAATACGCTGAACCAGTGGATGCCGAACAACATCATCAGTCATAAAACGTGCAAATGCGACGCCATTCACTCTTCTTAATACCTTTTCTGCTTCAACCAAACCACTCTTCTGATGTTTGGGTAAATCTATCTGCGTAATATCGCCTGTAATAACGGCTTTAGAACCAAAACCAATACGCGTTAAAAACATTTTCATCTGTTCTGGTGTCGTATTTTGAGCTTCATCTAAAATGATGAATGATTGATTAAGTGTGCGGCCACGCATAAAAGCTAATGGAGCAATTTCAATCGTATTTTTTTCAAAATATCTATTTACCTTCTCAAATCCTACTAAATCATACAAAGCATCATAAAGAGGCCGTAGATAAGGATCCACTTTTTGCACTATATCTCCCGGCAAGAACCCTAATCTTTCACCCGCCTCTACCGCCGGCCGCACAAGAATAATTCTATCAACCAGTTCGCGCGCTAACGCATCTACCGCACAGGCAACCGCGAGATAAGTCTTTCCCGTGCCTGCTGGACCAATTCCAAAAGTAATATCATGCGTTGTAATCTGATAAAGATAATCAGACTGCCGGACAGTGCGCCCATGAATTTTTCCATGACGAGTGGTAATTTGCAATGGTGATGCATCATTATTCGTTACAGATTCACCTGAATTCATAGTTGTTGAGAGGGCATTCTTTCTACTTCTCGCTTCGACTAGCCCCAGTTGAATCCGGTCAATACCAATATAATGATTCGATTCTTCATAAAATTTTTCTAGTACTTGGGCCGCCAAGTGCGTCTGACTGTCAGGGCCATAAAGCTTAAAAAGACCTCCTCTACGTAGAATCACAACGTCAAGAGCAGATCCAATTTGTTTAAGGTTTTCATCTAACGCCCCACATAAGTTAGTCAGGCGTTTGTTATTTACAGGTGAGAAGGAAAGTTCAACAAACTCTGTTTTCGGTTTCGTTGAGGAGATTATGGGCGTATTCAATAAATTTTGATTATCAGTTCCAGTTACTCACACTCAAACTATCATTACACAGCGGATATTTCACCACGCAAGGTGTGTGATAAAGCTTCAGTTATTTTGATATCAATAAAATTTCCGATCAAATCAGAGTGCCCAGCAAAATTGACCACTCTGTTATTATCAGTTCGGCCACTGTATTCATTCGGATTCTTCTTTGACACTCCTTCTACTAAAACACGCTGAATAGAACCAATCATACCTTGGCTAATCACTTGCGCATTAGCACCTATTTTCTCTTGCAAACGATGTAACCTAGCGAGTTTCACCTGATGAGGCGTATCATCTGGTAAATCAGCGGCAGGTGTTCCTGGGCGAGGACTATAAATAAAGCTGAAAGATTCATCGAATTTTACATAATCAATCAATTCCATCGTCCTTTCAAAATCACTATCTGTTTCTCCTGGAAAGCCGATAATAAAATCAGATGATATTGAGATGTTTGGGCGAGTCGCTTTTAACTTACGAATAATTGACCTATACTCAGTAACAGTATAGCCTCGCTTCATAGCTGCCAAAATTCTATCTGATCCTGATTGTACAGGCAGGTGCACATGCCCTACTAATTTTGGCAAACGCTGATACACATCAATCAGCCGATTAGTAAACTCTTTAGGATGGGAGGTCGTATAACGAATACGTTCTATTCCGGGAATTTCATGAATATAATCTAATAATGTTGCGAAATCTATTTCATCTTGATCGCTTGATTTATCATAGTAAGCATTTACATTTTGCCCCAGGAGCGTTACCTCTTTAACTCCTTGAATTGCTAATCTAGCCACTTCAGATAAGACATCATCCAGCGGTCTGGATACTTCCTCTCCTCTGGTATAAGGCACAACGCAAAAACTGCAATACTTACTACATCCCTCCATAATTGACACAAAAGCAGTTGCTCCAACTGTATGAGCAGGTGGCAATCGATCAAATTTTTCAATCTCTGGAAAGGTAACATCAACTTGCGAATGCCCCGTGCGCCGACGCGCATCAATTAATTCGGGCAGCCTATGCAACGTTTGAGGTCCAAATACCAAATCTACAAACGGAGCACGCTTAATTATTTCTGAGCCTTCTTGACTGGCAACACACCCGCCAACACCGATCAACAAATTGGGATTACTCTCTTTAAGATGGCGCACACGTCCTAAATCATGAAAAACTTTTTCTTGGGCCTTCTCACGAACAGAGCACGTGTTAAACAAAATAAGATCAGCGTCTTCGGGCGTATTAGTCAACTCCATACTTTTTTCAGACAAAAGAAGATCTGCCATTTTATCTGAGTCATACTCATTCATTTGGCACCCGAATGTCTTAATATAAAGTTTATCGTTCACTATATTTCTACAATTAACTACTATTATCTAAATAATTTTTATCTACTCACAACTATAGCGCCACCAACTAGACCTTTAACCGAAAAATTATTTTTTCAAAAATCATAGTTTGGGACGCTATAGCTATTAGTATTAGTTGACCTAGCAATTCAGAAAATCAAACCTTATTCTTCGTCGCTATCTTCGTCGTCATCTTCATCGGAATCGCTGTCTTCATCAGCATCAGTATCGGATTCAACCTCGACTTCGATTTCTTCGTCCTCATCATCATCGTCTTCATCATCATCGTCGTCATCTTCATCAGCTTTCAATACCAGTTTGCCTTGTGCCAAACTCGCATTCAAATCTGTTTCAGGTGCTTCTTCATGCACTAAGTTCTGATGACAATCAATACAGGTTGCCCCTTCCGTTTCCATTTTCAAGTGTTCTGCTTGCGCAAATTCTCCGGGAGGATCAGGCTTAACGTGACAGTCACGGCAAGTAATACTATCCCATTTCTTCAGATTCATCCTAGCATCATGGGCCATGATGCCTCTTCTTTCATTGAACTTATCTAAAGTAGAATAATCATTAACTAGTTCTAACCAAAGCTCTCTGGCACCATCAACAACGTGTGTAGCCACCGCTAGGTGGAAGTTTTTCACTCCCTGTGGAATATGACAATCCTTACAGGTTGGGTTAATTCCTAACGCACCATAGTGTGTGGATTCTTTCAATTCAGTCTGTGGGTAAGACATGGAATGACAGCTGGTACAGAATTCTTCTGTGGATAATGCTGCCTCTCCACCAAACACCACAACTATTAATGCGATACCCAATAGCACCCCTACTAGCAGGGTGCCAATTGATCCTTTTTGCAATCTGGTCATTTACTATTTTCCTTTTTTGGTAGTTTTGGCGCTGGCCTGGAATTCTTCATGGAATTTGAATTTAGGTTCGCCCTCAAATACACCATCCAGTTTGTAATGTTCATGCATGGCTTTAACATCTTTGACCATTTCATCAAAGTTGAAGGTGTATTTCGCATCTACTTCTGGTGTATACGGTGTGTACGGTGGCTTGGCATCTTTCCAGGGAGAGCCTTCGTAGTTCAGATGGCAGGCACTGCAGCGTTCTTCAAAGTGGAAGTCCTGACCTTTCTTCGCCAGTACACTACGTTTGGTAGTCTTGCCTTTTTTCTCAAACGCTTGGCCACTCTTGCGGTGATCACCTCGGTAGTTACGACCAGGGCCATGGCAGGATTCGCAGCCAACACCGGTTAACATCTTTTTAGGACTATCAATAGTATAGCCCCCTTTTTGACCAAAGCCATCTACGTGACAGCCAACGCAATCTTTATCTTGTGTGTAATCCTTGGCTGGATCCAGGTTGGCTTTTTGTTTGGCTTCCGCTTTGACATTGGGTTTCAATGATTCCATTGCCTTGGCATGGGCGGTATCTTTCCAAGATGATGCTTGGGCTTTGTGACAGGAACTACATTTTTTGCGGCCCTCAAACGGGGCATCTGCTGCCAGGCTTTGTCCACTCACTATAGTAAACAGAGCTGCAACAATGACTGCGCATACGCTCATTACTTTCATAGTCTCTCCTCTTGTTTTAGGTAGATAAATATAGGTTATGATTTTTTTGTCTTGCCAATATTATTGTACCTGATCACTGTGCTGGATTAAATCCATCTGTTTCTCATGGGGGGTAACAGGTTGTGCTGTAGACTGTTCTGTCAGTTGATACACCCAATAGCCGCCTTGTTGATAAATCAATCGGGGGGAGGCAAGATCCAGCGGTGAGGGTTGGCTGGTAAAAGGCAGTAGCCGCGCCAGTAATGTTTGATAGCTGGCTTTATCAATCAGGAAGAAGGCTCGGATCAGTTCATCTGAGAGCGATTGTAAGGTGTAGGCATAATACCCTTGGTTGGTCATTTCTGCTTTGACATGGGTAATCATGCCATGCAGGTTGCTTGTGAGCCGATAAGGTTTGTACACAATGCCAAATTGCTCCGGATACAGTAGCCCTAGTTTGTATAAGTCGCTGACATGCACAATGAGGTAGGCGTCACGTTCTCCTGCCAGTTGGCGTAGTTCTGTGATGCCCTCTGCCAGTGGTTTCAGCAGGCTTTGGGTAAAGCTTAGAAACTGTTCATGCTCTTGTGGATCAACAGCTGTTTCAGTTTGGCTGGCTTCATAGGTTCGAATAGCGCGAGCATCGGCTTGCCATTCATCAGGAATGATGAGTGGTTCATGTAGTGCGCTATGGAACAATACGTCGCGTCCAGTTAACAACGCCAGTTGACGGGAGGTATCCCACCAGCTTAGTAGCAACGCATCTTTGGCGGCATATTGATCAATGGCTGCAGCTAATTCACTCAGTTCAAGGGCTTTTTGATCCAGTGCCAGGATGGGTTCAATGGTTTCATTTTTCCAGTGCAGCAGTACAGGTGCTTGAGCGGCGCGTTGGCCAAACCAGGCTTGTGCCAGTGGTTCATCTGCTCCAGCCAGCATGACGTTATACTGGTTAATCGTCAGATCCTTCCAGGCTTCCAGTTCCAGATCAGGAAAGTCCGCTGTATTACCCGTGGTGGTAAGTTGGTAATAGTAAGGCGGATCGCTTGGCGTGAGTTTCAGCCAGGCATATAGGGCTAATAAAACCAAACCTCCCGTCACTAATAAAATACCCAGTGACGGGAGGAGTCGGTCAGACCAGCGCGAACTGCGCCGGTCTGAGGAGGTTAACGAGGTAGTCAAGCTGTTTGCTTACGCTTGCGCCAGCCAAACAGGGCAACTGCTCCGGCTAGCAACATGCCACCTCCCAGTCCACCCAGGGAGATTTTCTCTTCTGCCTCTCTGAGGTCTAACAGACTGGTTTTCTTGCCTTCCAGTTTGCTTACACGTGCACGCAAGGCTTGCATTTCTTGCATTTTGGTGTATTCATCCTGAATTTCAACATAGGCGCGGTTCATTGGACCCCATCCTTCGGTATAGGTCCAGCCACCTGGATTAGCATGGGCAAGACCTACGTGCATCTTGGCCAGGTTGTTTTCTGCCATTTCCAGTACTTTTAGCTCAAGTGAGGCCGGGTTATTCCCTTTGGACCAGAACAGCTGGGTAAAGATGCTGTAGCCAGGTTTCTCTGGTGCCGGTGGGTTAGGACGGTTGGTCTTTTGACCGGTAAGGGTGCCATCTTCGTACATCTTGTGAACAATGGCGTTGGCTTCCTGGTATTTAGCCAGGCCTTCCAGGGTACCTTTGTCCATGAGGTCAAGATAGGAACGGGCAAAACGTTCTGAGTGACATTGGGTACAGGTGACTACCCAGGAGTCCAGTCGTCCTTCTGCCCAGTCACTGGTGATGTTTTCAGCAATACCAGGAACGAATGGGTAGTTGGCCCAGCGGGTTTTACGGGTGATGTTATGGGTGTACTCGCCTTCATATTCCATGTGGCAGGCTGCACAGGTCGGTGCCGTTTGGCCTCCTTTGGAAAAGGCGTCTTGCAGACGAACTTCCCAGTTCCAGTTGCCACGGTTCATTTCAGCCATCTTGCCGTGCTTGGACATCATGTAGGTTTCGTAGTTGTTGTGGTCTACGCCGCTATGACAGGTAGCACAGGCTTCTGGTTTGCGTGATTCCGCAGCTGAGAATTCGTGACGGGTATGGCAGTTGTCACATTTATTCTGGTTGGTGTGGCACATGGTACAGCCTTCAGCCACTTCGCGTTGTGGCATGGCTGCCCAAACGGTGGTTTCGATGTTGGCGGTGTAGTCCAGTGCATGTGAGGGACGTCCATCAGGCCATTGGCCATTAGGCCAGATCATGGTATCGCGCTCTGATTCACGTTCGGCAAATTCCCTCAGGTGACAGGTACCACAGGTATCTGCAGTTGGCATGCGGATGTCTTTGGTGTGGTCAACCTTTTTGTTGCTGTTGATGTCTGCGTGACAGTCTATACAGCCTACTTCTTTGAGTTTTTCGCTTTTACCCAGTTTGCCCATAGAGCGCAGGTTGTTTTCTACTTCTTCCAACTTGCCTTTTTTGTAGTAAAGCGGGTCGTCTGATTTAAGATTACGAATCTTGTCCAGGTTGGCGTGGGTGCTACGTTGCCAGGCACGTACCCATACCGGTGTTTCATCTGTATGGCATTCTACGCAGTCTTTACGTTCCGCTATCTCTTTGGGAGAAACAGGGGGTTTGTAAAAGGTGGCGGGGTCCATGTAGCGACTGAGTTCAATCGGTTCCCAGTAGTCTCCCATCGTGCCTTTACCGGCTCCATGTGCCGGGTCTTTGTAACGCTTGACCAAGGCATCGTAGGTTTGTTTCGGTGTGGCTTTGCTGCGATCCAGATTCAACGCTTCATACGTCTCGTCCGGTACCGTCGAGATGTCCGCTTGTACTTGACCACCCATCAACAGCAGGCCAGCACATAGCAGCATACCCTTCATATACTCCCGTAATCTCATGCTCTCTCCTTTATTAATTTTATCAATCCTTTGATTCCATATTTATGGAATTTTTTAAGTTACTCTATCTACTTATTAATTTAGTCCATTGCCTTAATCGCGCTAGAAAGACGACTTTTGTGTCTTGCCGCTTTATTTTTATGAATGATTCCTTTGTTCGTAATTGAATCAATCACACTGACTGAACTTTTGAAGAGGCTCTCAGCCATATTTTTATCACCCGCCACGACTGCTTTTTGTACATTTTTGATTGCGGTACGCAACTTAGAACGCAATCCGGAATTTCGCTCTCGCCGCGTTACATTTTGCCTGGCCCGTTTTCTAGCTTGTGCTGTATTTGCCATGTGATCTTTTTGTTCTCCGTTTAAATATATTTCTAATTTATTAATAAATATCGCGCGATTTTACTTTCATTTCTTCTTGTTTGCAAAGTATTGGCAACATGCGCCGCACTTTCACTCAATATCTAACATCTCACCTCACAAAAACAATCCGATCCTACAAAATTTATCTAATTAGTTTGTTCTCTTCGTGAAGTTTTATAAAAACAAGCTAATGCTACAATATCAATACAATGACACGCCTTTCAGTAAAATTAAGATGCTGAACAGATTCTGACAAAAACAAATAGAGAGCAAAGAATAGCATGGCTACAATTGAATCGATCTTGCAAGAAAATCGGGTATTTCCTCCTGCCAACGAATTTGTTAAACATGCCAACGTAGCTGGGATGGAGGCTTACCAAGCATTATGCCAAGAAGCTGAGCGTGATTACACTGGCTTCTGGGCAAGGCTTGCAAAACAATATATCAGTTGGCACAAACCTTTTACTCGTGTTTTCGATGATTCCAATCTACCATTTTATAAATGGTTTGATGACGGCGAACTCAATGTTTCATGGAATTGCCTTGATCGCCATTTGACAACGCAGGGTGATAAAACAGCCATTATTTTTGAATCAGATGAAGGTGAAACCGTTCGTTGTAGTTATCGTGAACTACATCAACAAGTATGCCGCTTTGCCAACGCCTTAAAATCTCGCGGCGTGCAGCAAGGGGATCGAGTTGTTATCTACATGCCAATGCGCATTGAAGCAGTGGTTGCCATGCAAGCATGTGCCCGCATTGGAGCTATTCACTCCGTTGTTTTCGGTGGATTCTCTGCAAAAAGCGTCCATCAACGCATCGTTGATGCCAAAGCGGTAGCTGTTATCACAGCTGATGAACAAACACGTGGTGGCAAACACCACCCACTAAAAGTAACGGTCGATAAAGCACTCGCGCTAGGTGATACTGACTCTGTACACAGCGTGATCGTGTTGCAACATACGCATGCCGACATCGTCTGGCATTCAGAACGAGATCACTGGTGGCACGATATCACAGCAGATCAACCAGATACATGCGAACCGACCTGGGTGAACGCTGAACACCCACTCTTTATACTTTATACCTCAGGCTCTACTGGCAAGCCAAAAGGTGTACAGCATTCTTCGGCTGGTTATCTACTCGGAACCATTACCAGCATGCAATGGGTATTCGACTATCAACCAAATGATATTTTTTGGTGTACAGCTGACGTAGGTTGGGTAACTGGACATAGCTACGTTACTTACGGCCCGCTGGCAATTGGAGCTACCCAAATCATTTTTGAAGGTGTTCCAACTTACCCACATGCTGGACGCTTTTGGGAAATTATTCAGAAACACAAAGTCACTACTTTTTACACCGCCCCAACCGCTATCCGCTCACTAATTAAGCTGGGTGTCGATTTACCCAAGCAATACGATCTTTCCTCACTACGCTTGCTAGGTTCCGTAGGCGAACCCATTAACCCGGAAGCGTGGATGTGGTATTACACCACAGTTGGTCAATCACGCTGCCCTGTTGTTGATACTTGGTGGCAAACTGAAACCGGCAGTCACATCATCGCACCAATACCCGGAGCTATCGCCGCTAAACCAGGATCTTGTACACTTCCATTGCCTGGTATCGATGTCGCAGCAATTGATGAGGCTGGTCAACCAATAAAAGAAGGTAAAGGTGGTTTTCTCGTCATCAAGCGCCCGTTTCCTTCGCTGCTACGTACGCTATGGAATGACCCTGAGCGCTTTAAAAACACTTACTTCCCCACTGACGTAGCTGGCGGACGCTACTATCTTTCTGGCGACTCGGCACATTGCGATCGAGATGGCTATTTCTGGGTAATGGGACGAGTGGATGACGTGCTCAACGTTTCAGGACACCGCCTTGGCACCATGGAAATTGAATCGGCACTGGTTGCACATCCGCTAGTTGCAGAAGCAGCAGTGGTTGGCAAACCTCACGAAATCAAGGGAGAATCAATCGTCGCGTTCGTTGTACTCCGCAAAGAATTACCAGATAAAGAAGAGGCAATTAAAATTGCAGCCACATTACGTGAATGGGTTGCTAGCGAAATTGGTGCTATCGCCCGCCCTGAGGAAATTCGCTTTGGAGAAAACCTGCCTAAAACACGTTCCGGCAAAATCATGCGGCGTCTTTTACGTACCCTGGCAAAAGGAGAGGCCATTACCCAAGATACATCTACCCTGGAAAATCCAGCGATTCTTGAGCAGCTGAATCAAGCAGTATAATTGAAGAAAAACCACTACTCATACTATGGAACAACTTCCTGCTATCGTTGATCATCCCCACGGGATCAGCACTATTGATGCACGTTATCACCGACCTGGCCGAGCAGCTATCCACCTTATTACTGAAGGCAATCGTGCAGCTTTAGTTGATACTGGTACACGTTTCTCGGTACCAGGCACTATGGCAGCACTTGCCACAAAGCATATCACTCCCGAACAAGTCGACTATATTTTCCTTACGCATATCCATCTTGACCATGCGGGTGGGGCAAGCGAGTTCATGCGACAACTGCCCAATGCCAAATTGGTAGTTCATCCGCACGGCGCTCGTCACATGATAAACCCTGCCAAACTAATTGCTGGCGTGATGGCAGTCTATGGGGAATCTGAATTTCGGCGCGTCTATGGTGACATTCATCCCATTGCTGCAGAACGTATTATCCAGGCCCCTGATAATACGCTGATCGAACTTAATGACCGCACACTGCGTTTGCTCGATACACCGGGACATGCACGCCATCATTACTGTATTTACGATGCGCGCAGTGATTCAATTTTTACTGGGGACACTTTCGGTGTTTCCTATCGCGAACTCGACGTGAACGGACTAGAATTTGTTTTTCCCACTACCTCACCAGTCCAATTTGACCCGATAGCAGCGCATACCTCTATTGATCGGCTCATGGCACTTCAGCCCAAACAAGCATTTCTGACACACTATGGATGCATTCGCAATCTTGCGCAGCATGCAACACACATGCACACACTTATTGACAATTTCGTAGAGATCGCACAGCAAACAGCTGAAGCTCAAGATCGTCAAGTAGCGCTAATCAAAGCGCTACAAGATTTACTATGGCAACGTCTTGTTGCCCATCAATGTACTCTTACCCAGGAAGCTGCTTTGTCACTCCTGCTGACTGATATTACACTCAACGCGCAAGGACTTGCCATTTGGCTGGATCAAACTAAAAAAATGAACACTGTCAATTGAATTGATCAATCAAATCCGACTTTTTAGAAATTTCCTAAACTACTTTTCACTCCTTTCAGAAAGAAACAGCACACCTGCACTCGTATCCATGAGCAATGCTAAAATTCAGGCTAGCTACTTTCAATAACAATGAAATAAACGACAACATGGTTGGAATTCTGATTATCAGTCACGATCAACTAGGGGTGAGTTTGATTGATTGTGTTGTTCATATTTTAGGCGAATGCCCACCCCTACTGTTTAATCACATTATTTCCGCCACGACTAACCCCGATGAAGCTGTAGCAAAACTGCAAGTAACACTCCAGCAATTGGATCAAGGAGATGGAGTACTCATTCTGACAGATATTTTAGGCGCAACACCTGCTAATATCGCTAGCAGATTAGTCCAAAATGGGCACATTGCCTGCATAGCCGGGCTTAATCTTCCTATGCTATTGCGCGCCATACAATATCAAAACAGCCCATTACCCCAAATCATAGACAAAGTCTTAACTGGTGCTCGAGCCAGCATTCTCCAAATATCACCAGCAACTGATCATGCCCATTGAAACACTCACGATTCTCAATAAATTAGGATTACATGCGCGTGCTTCTGCCAAGTTGACACAATTGGCAGAAAAATTTGAAAGTGAAGTCTGGTTGACGCGTAACGGTCGTCGAGTTAATGCAAAAAGTATTATGGGCGTGATGACACTCGCCGCTAGCCAAGGTACAAAAGTTGAACTGGAAACTACCGGTCCTGATGAAAACCAGGCGATGGAGGCGCTCAAGGTGTTGATCAACAGTTACTTTGGGGAAAACGAATGAGCTTCATTCTGTATGGAGTGGGAGTATCCGACGGTATCGCAATTGGTCGCGCGCACCTGGCCTCATCTGCTGCCCTGAATATTCCCCATTATCAACTTAAAAGTGATCAGATCGAAGCTGAGCTAACACGACTGCGCAATGCATTTTCTACCGTTCGTCTGGAGCTGGAAACACTAAAAAATTCTGCGGCACAAGGTGCAGGGCCTTCTGAATTCAACGCATTCCTGGAGTTATACCAAATGCTGCTGGATGACCCGATGTTCTCCCAAGCAGCTCTGGAAATCGTAGCGGGAGCGCACTGTAACGCCGAATGGGCAGTTGCGCAGCGCATGGAAACTCTCATTGCACGCTTTGAAGAAATAGAAGACGCTTATTTACGTGAGCGTAAAACGGATATCGCACATATTGCTGAACGTGTTCTAAAAGTGCTACTTGGCCATCCAGGTCACACTCCGCCACCAGTGAAACAAAAAGGCCACTATATTCTGGTTACGCATGATTTAAGTCCAGCTGATGTCATGCAATACAAACAGCACCAGTTTGCGGCCTTTTTAACCGACATGGGCGGACCAACTTCACATACTGCCATTGTTGCGCGCAGCCTTAATGTACCCTCAATTGTAGCCATGCAGCATGCTCAACAGCTCATTCGGGAGAATGACAATCTTATTGTCGATGGCAATGCGGGCATCGTTATTATCAATCCAGATAAATATATCCTGGCCGAATATCGGCTCAAGCAAAATCAGTTTGAACTGGAAAAACGTAAACTTTGGCGACTGCGCTCAGTAGCAGCCATTACCCGCGACGGCACATCAATTGATTTATTTGCCAATATCGAACTGCCGCAAGAAGTCAAACAAGCAAAAGAATATGGAGCAACCGGAATTGGTTTGTTTCGCAGCGAATTCTTATTTCTGAATCGAGAAAATTTACCCGATGAGGAAGAACAGTTTGAAGCCTATTCTACAGTGATCAAAGGCATGAATGGTGCTCCTGTTGTTATTCGCACTTTCGATTTGGGTGCTGACAAAAATCTCAAAGGCGCATACCGCATCGCACCTAATCCAGCATTAGGCTTACGAGCGATTCGCATGAGCTTGGCTGAACCAGGCATGTTTCTAACACAGCTACGCGCTATTTTGCGCGCCTCCAGCCAGGGTCAGGTTCAAATTTTAATCCCTATGCTTTCCCACAGCCGTGAAATTGATCAAACCTTACAAATAATTGAATCAGCCAAGCAAAGTTTGCGCGATGAAAAACAGCCATTTGATGAAACGATCAAAATCGGCTGTATGGTGGAGATTCCAGCAACTGCCTTAAGTCTGGAATTATTCATGCGTAAACTGAGTTTTTTATCTATTGGCACCAACGATCTTATTCAATATACCTTGGCAATCGACCGCGCTGATGAAACCGTGGCTCACTTATTCGATCCATTGCACCCGGCCATTCTTCGCTTATTGTCACGCATTATTCAAAGTGCAAAAAAGGCAAATACTCCTGTTTCTATCTGCGGTGAAATGGCAGGTGATCCCAAATACACTCGCTTGCTACTTGGCATGGGATTGCAGCAACTCTCCATGTATCCAACTCAACTATTAGCTGTCAAACGAGAAGTGCTCGATTGTCATTTGCCAGACGTTACCCACCTGACCCAAAAAATACTGAGGGCAGATGAACCAGAAAAGATTCATGATTTATTGCAAAAACTAAATAATTAAATCCCAGCCCGATCTACTCCAGCGGGAATATTGAATATTCCACAGTACAATTCGATACAATGCATATTCATACTTCACATTGACACTCGCTTATTACCCAAGATAACCATGCAAGATTCAGATTCAATTGGCATCGTCTCGCCACAACGTGTTTATTTTGATACACCACTCAATCTAAGAAGTGGTGTCACGTTAGATAGCTACGAACTCGTTTACGAAACTTACGGGGAACTCAATGCCAATCGATCCAACGCAGTACTGGTTTGCCATGCGTTATCTGGTAATCACCACGTCGCTGGCGTGTATGCTGACAATCCCAAAAGCACCGGCTGGTGGAATAACATGATCGGCCCAGGCAAACCAATTGATACACGAAAATTTTTTGTCATCGGTATTAATAATCTGGGAGGATGTCATGGTTCAACTGGCCCTGTCAGCACCAACAACAAGACAGGAAAACGTTACGGGCCAGATTTCCCCATGGTTACCACGGTTGATTGGGTTAAAACCTATACTCGCCTTGCTGATCAAATTGGCATTGAATGCTTTGCTGCTGTTATTGGTGGCAGCTTAGGCGGCATGACTGCTATGCAACTGGCACTGGATGCACCAGAAAGAGCGCGTCATATCGCGATCATCGCTGCTTCTGCCAAATTAACCGCCCAAAATATCGCTTTTAATGATGTCGCACGGCAGGCAATTCTGACCGACCCTGATTTCCACGGTGGAGATTACTATTCGCACGGCACTTATCCACGTCGTGGACTACGGCTTGCTCGTATGCTTGGCCACATCACCTATCTTTCAGATGATTCTATGGCTACCAAATTTGGCAGAGAGTTACGCAACGGTTCGCTAGCGTTTAATTATGATGTGGAATTTCAGATTGAATCTTACCTGCATTACCAGGGTGACAAATTCGCCGACCTTTTCGATGCCAATACTTATTTACTCATGACAAAAGCGCTGGATTACTTTGATCCAGCACAAGATTATGCCGGCAATTTGACTGCTGCATTGGCACAAGCCCAGGCAAACTTTCTGGTACTGTCATTTACTTCTGATTGGCGCTTTTCTCCAGAACGTTCTCGCGAAATCGTCAAAGCATTACTCGACAACAAATTGAATGTCAGTTATGCCGAAATACCTTCTACTTACGGGCATGATTCCTTCCTTATGCAAGATGATTATTACCATCAACTGGTGCGCGCCTATATGGATAACATCTCGACCTAACGGAATCATTGATAATTGCTTATTTGAACATGATCACTGAAGCTAACAAACCCCTCCTGACACTGCGTCCGGACTTCGCCACAATTGCTGACTGGATTGTTCCGGAATCAAGCGTGCTTGATCTCGGCTGCGGAGATGGTACCTTACTGCGTTATCTCAAGAACAAACTGAATATACATGGCTATGGTATAGAAATTGACACACACAATATATTAGCCTGCATGAAAAACGGAATAAACGTTATTCACAATGATTTGGAATCAGGTTTGTCGGGATTTGAAAACGCATCGTTTGATTATGTTATTTTGTCGCAAACGCTACAAGCAATGCGCAATACGGAATACATTATTCAGGAAATATTACGCGTAGGCAGAGAAGGCATCGTCTCTTTTCCTAATTTTGGTTACTGGAAAAATCGTCTGCAGGTTGCGCATGGACATATGCCGGTCTCTTCCACCTTGCCCTATCAGTGGTACGACACACCGAATATTCACCTGTGTACTTTGCATGATTTCGAACAATTATGCCAACAACACCAAATCAATATCCTGGAAAGACGCGTCACAAATCATGACAGAAAAGTCACGCTATTTCCTAATCTTTTTGGGGTATTGGCTTTCTATCGTTTTGGTCATACAACGCTATAACGCGCTACCAGCAGCCTAACGCTCACTACAACCACTTTTTTCCAGAACACCATTACGATTGAGCTGCACCAGTTCCCCCAGTGCAAACTGAGGAGGAAGAGACTGTGTTACCTCATAACGTTTCCCATCCTTCGCTAACAGACTAATTTGATAATAAACAGGCTCGGCAATATTTCGTTCTAGTGGAACATAACCACTATCAGCCGGAACTGCTACATCAGTAAAAAAACCTGCTCCTTTTTGACCAACACCTGCAGGCAAGACAACTGTTCCAATGATCATACCATCCATATAGTTACCACCCGCAGTGTCCAATAGTATCGGCTCAATACGTTCCACGCGTCCACAATACCCTGCTGGCAGTAATGCCATATCCACTAACTCTTTACCTGCTTCTATGCTACGTGTACTACGATAGGAAGGTTGCTTTGCGTTATGTCCTTCATTGCCCATCTCAGTAGAGGAAAACACCCTAGCTGCACTGGGTTGTGAATACACACCTGTACTGCTCCAGCTGCGCACAGTGCGATTTTGTTCTACTTCCGCGGCTAATGCCACATTGATCATCAAACTACTAGCAAACAGCAACATAAACCTGAATTTGTTACCAGTACCAACTGGGTAATTAAACATAATAAACTCTCAAACCCAAATTCATCATATCGGCTATTGCATCTGGAATTTGAGAGGATTCGTCGAATAACTATTTTATAATCAGATATTTATGCTAGATTTCTAATCTTCTTTGCGCAGTTGAGGAAACAAGATCACATCCCGAATACTTGGCGAATCCGTCAATAACATGATCAAACGGTCAATACCAATTCCCTCCCCTGCTGTCGGCGGCAATCCATATTCCAATGCCTGGATATAATCTGCGTCGTAATGCATCGCTTCCATATCACCTGCTTCTTTCGCTTTAGCTTGCTCCTGAAAACGATTTGCCTGATCTTCAGGATCATTCAACTCAGAGAAACCGTTAGCAATCTCTCGCCCAGCAATATATAACTCGAAACGATCCGTAATTTGTGGGTTAGCATCATTGCGACGCGCCAAAGGCGAAACTTCAGCTGGATAATCCACAATAAACACTGGATCAAATAACAAATGCTCGGTGGTCTCATCAAAAAAAGCGAGTTGCAACCCTCCTAAGCCAAGTTCCGGGTTAAATGCAATGCCTTTCGTTTGCAAAGTACTCGCCAAGAAATCTTTGTCATTTAATTGCGCTTCAGAATATTCCGGGTGATGTTTCAACATGGCCTGCACAATTGTCAAACGCGCAAAAGGCTGCGCCAAATCTATGGTGCGCTCCTGATAAACAATGCTGGTTGTACCTAATACAGTCTGGGCTACTTCGCGAAACATGGATTCCGTTAAATCCATTAAATAACGATAATCTTGATAAGACTCGTAAAACTCCAGCATGGTGAATTCCGGATTATGGCGAGTAGATATACCTTCATTTCTGAAATTGCGATTAATCTCAAATACCTTCTCCATTCCCCCCACCACCAAACGCTTCAAATAAAGCTCTGGTGCAATACGTAAATACAGCGCCATATCCAGCGCATTGTGGTGGGTGATAAAAGGCCGAGCGGTAGCACCACCTGGAATAGGATGCATCATTGGCGTTTCAACTTCCAAATAGCCTTGCTTCACCAGAAATTCACGGATGGTTTGAATCACCCTGGAGCGAATCTGGAATACTTGGCGGGTTTTTTCATTGGTAATCAAATCCAGATAGCGACGGCGATACTTCTGTTCTTGATCAGTCAACCCATGAAATTTTTCTGGCAGCGGACGCAAAGATTTGGTCAAAAGACGCAATTGCAGCACACGCAAAGATAGTTCATTCGTTTTAGTTTTAAACAGTATGCCTTCCGCACCAAGAATATCGCCCAGATCATAATGCCTGAAGGCATCATGAGCCGCCTCTCCAGTATGATTATTGGAAATGTAGAGTTGGATACGCCCACTCATATCCTGAATCGTCGCAAAGCTCGCTTTTCCCATCACACGCTTGAACAACATACGTCCGGCTACTACTACTTTTATTGACTGCTTTTCCAGCTCTTCTCTGGAAGCACCATCATATTTTTCATGCAAATCGTTTGCCAGACTATCTCGATGAAAGTCGTTTGGAAACGCATTGCCAATCTGGCGCAGTGCTGTCAGTTTTGCACGCCGCTCTGCAATAAGACTATTTTCATCCTGGGAAATACCAGTTGCATCTTCCTGGGTCATATTTATTCTAAGTACTTAATAATTTTTGTTGATATAAAATCTTTTATTGCGCTGTATAACACGCCATCTTCTAATCATGCCATCTACAAAATCACGTGTATTATATAGGCTCTTTACTGGCTGCATTCCAGTTGACACCTAAAATCTATAAAATACAGCACTTGCAACAACCAATTAACCCTTATTCCCCAGAAATATCCTCAGCTGTGAGTCACCACACTTTTTGTACTGTATTAATTCTGAACCACATTGAATTCCACTGAAATATAACCGTGAATACACCTTCAACCCCTAGTCATTTTATTCGCAGTATTATCGAAGAAGACAACCGCACTGGTAAATGGAATGGACGCGTAGAAACGCGCTTTCCACCCGAACCTAATGGTCATCTTCACATTGGCCATGCTAAAAGCATTTGTCTAAATTTTGGATTAGCACTTGATTACAACGGCATTTGCCATTTGCGATTCGACGATACCAACCCAGAAAAAGAAGAACAAAAATACGTTGATGCCATCATTGAATCTGTGCGCTGGCTGGGGTTTGATTGGGGCGAACACCTCTACTACGCATCCGATTATTTTGATCAACTCTATGAATTTGCAGAATACCTCATTACCCAAAACAAGGCTTATGTAGACAGCTCTACAGCTGATGAAATACGCCAATTGCGCGGCACATTGACCGAACCAGGCAAAAACAGCCCGTATCGTGACCGTTCCACAACAGAAAATCTTGACCTGTTTCGTCGCATGCGTGCTGGAGAATTTCCGGATGGCACACATGTGTTGCGAGCAAAAATTGATATGGCTTCCCCTAATATCAATTTGCGTGATCCGGTTCTCTACCGTATTCGTCACGTTCCTCATCAACGCACGGGTGACAAGTGGTGTATCTACCCAATGTACGATTACACCCACTGTATTTCCGATGCACTGGAGCGGATTACCCACTCGCTGTGCACACTGGAATTTGAAGATCACCGTCCACTCTATGATTGGGTATTAGATCAGCTCAGCGAAAAAATTCCTGGTCATCCACAACAAATTGAATTTGCACGGCTCAACCTAACTTACAGCGTGATGAGCAAGCGCAAACTGATTGAGCTTGTGGAAAATAGGCTGGTAGACGGTTGGGATGATCCGCGCATGAATACCTTAATTGGGCTGCGTCGCAGAGGTTACACACCTAGATCAATCCGATTATTTGCAGAACGCATTGGTGTCAGCAAGGCAGATTCCTGGATTGACATGACAGTGCTGGAAGATTGTGTACGCGAAGATCTCAATGAACATGCTCAACGCCGCATTGCCGTACTCGATCCGGTATTGTTGATTATTGATAATTTTGCAGAAGATCAAGAAGAAATTTGTTATGCTCCCAATCACCCCAAAAAGCCAGAGCTTGGCAAGCGTGAAATACACTTAACAAAACAACTGTACATTGATCGTGACGACTTCATGGAAATACCGAAAAAAGGCTTTTTTCGATTGGCTCCAGGAGCAGAAGTACGATTACGTTATGCCTATATCGTAAAATGTACGTATCTGGTTAAAGACGAACAAGGTAACATCCTGGAAATTCATTGTACTTACGATCCTGACACCAAGAGCGGTACTGCTGGCGCCACAACACGTAAAGTCCGCGGGAATATTCATTGGCTATCAACCACCCATTCTCATCCCGTCGAAATCAGATTATACGACCGCTTATTTAACGATTCTCACCCGGATACTGAAGGCAAAGATTTCAAAAACTCACTTAACCCAGATTCCAGAAAAATAATTACTGGATACATTGAACCTTCTTTGCTCAAAGCACAAGCAGAAGAGCGTTTTCAGTTTGAACGTCATGGTTATTTCGTCGCTGATCGGATAGATACCAAGCCAAATCAACCTGTGTTTAATCGCACCACTTCATTGCGCAATACTTGGGTAAAAACCGAGGATAAATCAACTCACAACAAATAATCAGTTCGTATAAATAACATATATCGCAAACAATAATTTACGAAAACACAGCTAAAAGAAGGCCCTGTTTATTCCACAAGCATATTATTTTCTTGCTATACTTGTGATTTATTCCAACAACATGAATTAAATATGTCTTTAAAACACATTGCTATTCTGTTGCTAGGCACAGGTATCATTGCTGGATGCAGCTCAACCCCTAGCCCTAGAGATTCAACGCATGAGAATATTTCATATTATTCACATCAATCAGGTTTTGCTACCCCGCAAAGCATATTAGAAAATGATCCCTATTTTGTACGCAATCGGCTCTACGACCAGTATCAGGAATGGCGCGGTACCCGTTATCAGTTAGGTGGCGCAAGTCACTCCGGCGTAGACTGCTCAGCACTGGTCAAGATCATCTTTGAAAAAGAATTCGGTTATACCTTGCCGCGCACTACTCTTTCTCAAGCACAACTTGGTGAAAAAATTAGTCGCAACGAACTCACAGCAGGTGATTTGGTATTTTTCAAAACAGGCGTACGCACCTGGCATGTCGGTATTTATCTAGAAAACAAAAAATTCATGCACGCTTCATCCAGCAAAGGAGTCACCATCTCTAGCCTGGATAACAGCTATTGGAAAGCCAAATACTGGAAATCAATTCGAATATAAAAACGCACCACCACTCATATTCAATCAAAGCAAATAACCGTTCAAGTACCATACAGACGTCTTTTCAGTTGCATACGATCAATGATTGATGCACTAATTTCTTCTATCGATATACCAGTGGTATCAATGGCAGGAATAGCAAACTGTTGAAACAATTCGTTTTGCCACTGCAGTTCACGCTGACATTCAACAAATGAAGCATAGTGACTGCCAGGATAGCGTTCAGCACGAATCATTTGTAATCGTGATGCACTTAACGTTAACCCAAACAGTTTTTCACGCAGTGGTTGCAGCAGTGTCGGAAGACGTACACGATCCTCCATATCTTCTGGAGTAAATGGATAGTTGGCAGCCAGTACGCCATACTGCAAGGCCAGATATACACATGTTGGCGTTTTGCCGGAGCGCGATACGCCCACCAAAATCACATCAGCATCAGCCAGCACTTTAGAATTATTACCATCATCACTATTCAAGGCATACTGAATTGCAGCAATACGCCGGAAATAGGAAGCATCCTGCCCCAGGATGTGGGTGCGTCCAGGTACGCGCGCAGGCGGTTGTTGCAATGCTGTTTCAAGCACGCCGAGGCAAGATTCAAAAAAATCAAGAAGATAGCAATTGGCCTGACGAATAGAAACAAGAACAGCTGGGTCCAACAACGTACTGAACACTAATGGTGGCTGCCCCTCCTGTTCCGCAGCGGTATTAATACGATCAACGACATCCTGAATCTTGGCAGAATTATCCAGAAAAGCAGCATAGTGTTTTCTCCACTCGATGCCATCGAACTGGGTTAACAGGCTATGCCCCAGTGTTTCTGCGGTAATACCGGTACGATCAGACAAGAAAAAAACACTGCGTAATACTGGCATCTTACTGCTCTTGATCTGCCAGATGTAGCCAGGTACGCACCACTGTATCTTGATTGAGTGACAGGCTGTCGATACCCTGTTCGACCAGCCAGCGCGCAAAATCCGGATAGTCAGAAGGTGCTTGACCGCAGATGCCAATGTATTTTTCCTGTTTGCGGCAGGCATCAATTGCCAGCTTTAGCAACCGTTTTACAGCTAGATTACGCTCGTCAAACAGATGGGCAACCAGTTCGGAATCACGATCCAGCCCAAGCACCAGCTGCGTCATATCATTGGAGCCAATCGAAAACCCGTCAAAATATTCAAGAAATTCTTCCGCCAGCACTGCATTGGAAGGAATTTCACACATCATGATCAGACGCAATCCATTCTTGCCGCGCGCCAATCCATTAGCTGCCAGCAACTCTGTAATCTGCTGTGCCTCTTTCAAAGTACGGCAAAAAGGCACCATCACTTCTACATTGGTCAAGCCCATTTCATCACGCACTTTACGCAGAGCCTGACATTCCAGCTCAAAACAGGCACGGAAAGCATCTGCAAGATAACGTGACGTGCCGCGAAATCCAATCATCGGGTTTTCCTCTTGCGGCTCAAAACGCTCTCCGGCAATCAAGTTGGCATATTCATTGGATTTGAAATCAGATAACCGCACAATTACTGGATGCGGATGAAAAGCGGCTGCCAGGGTCGCAATGCCTTCCACCAGTTTTTCCACATAAAAAGTAAGTGGATCAGAATAACCCGCTGCCTGTTTACTGACAGCGTTTTTCAAATCATCCGGTAATGCTTCAAACTCCAACACGGCGCGTGGATGAATACCAATATTGTTAGCCACAATGAATTCTAGGCGCGCCAACCCCACGCCATGATTGGGTAATTGCGCAAAGGCAAAAGCCTGTGAAGGATTGCCAATGTTTAGCATAATTCTGACCGGTAATTCAGGCAGTGTATCGATTTCCGAATGAGAATGTTGGAAAGGGAGCAAGCCTGCATACACAAAACCAGCATCTCCTTCTGCACAGGAAACTGTGACAGATTGACCGTCGCTGATTTTCTGCGTAGCCTGTTCACAGCCAACAACGGCCGGAATACCTAACTCCCGCGCAACAATCGCAGCGTGACAAGTACGCCCACCACGATTAGTCACAATAGCTGCGGAACGTTTCATAATAGGCTCCCAATCAGGATCCGTCATATCCGTCACCAGCACATCGCCCGGCTGAATTTTGGCCATTTGTCCGGTATTCATGATAATCCGCGCGGTTCCCTGGCCGATTTTTTGCCCAATTGCACGTCCCTGCACCAGCACTGAACCTTGTTCTTCCAGATAAAAATGTTCGACAGATTGTTCGCCACGGCTTTTTACTGTCTCTGGGCGTGCCTGCACAATATAAAGCTGTCCATCCACGCCATCCAGCACCCATTCAATATCCATTGGCCGGTTGTAGTATTGTTCAATAGTAACTGCTTGCCTGGCGAGTGCTTCAACTTGCTCATCCGACAAACTGAATTGCTGGCTGCGCGCTGAAGATACCGGCTGTATCACCGTAGCCTGTTCTGCCTGCCCATCTCCATAGATCATTTCAACCGCTTTGGCTCCCAAACGGCGCGAAAGAATGGCCGGCAAACCTGCCTCAAGGTTACGCTTGTAGACGATAAATTCATCGGGATTGACTATGCCCTGAACAACGGTTTCTCCCAAACCATAAGCAGAGGTGATAAATACCACATCACGAAAACCAGATTCCGTATCCAGCGTAAAGATGACGCCACTGGCACCTTTATCACTACGCACCATCCGTTGCACGCCAGCAGACAAAAATACCTGGTCATGCTGAAAACCATGACGGGTACGATAGGAAATCGCCCGATCTGTATAGAGCGAGGCAAATACGTGCTTGAGTGCATCCAGCAGATTATCCAGCCCTTGCACGTTCAACAAGGTTTCCTGCTGACCTGCAAAAGAAGCATCCGCCAGATCTTCTGCGGTTGCCGATGAACGCACGGCAAAGGATACGTCCTCACTCACATCGGCAATGAATTTTTGGTATGCCTGCGTAACTGCTTTTACCAGCTCATCCGGCAATGTTGCTGCCAGCAACCAGGCGCGAACCTGTTTGCCTGCAACAGCCAAAGCAGCCACATCATCCACATCCAGCGATGCCAATAACGAGTTGATACGATCATTTAAACCATTCACCCTGAGAAATTCGCGATAGGCATGGGTGGTAGTAGCAAATCCACCAGGCACTTTTACCCCGGCGCGTGCCAGATGACTGATCATCTCACCCAGTGAAGCGTTCTTTCCGCCCACGCTGGCGACATCATTCATTCCTACCTGGTCCAGCCACACAATGTAATCAGCATGCTTCACCATCATTTGTTCCCCTCATCAAAAAGTGCTGATTGTTCGTATCCTCAAAGAAACAGCCGGAATACAACAAATCAAATAAATATTGCGGCTGCCACATGACGTTCTTCCGCCGTTAAAATATTGTATGTTCTGCAGGCTGCCTGCGTATCCATCACTTCCAACCCGATTCCGCGCGCCAATATATTTTTCATCAATGCCTTATCCGGAAATTGCAAGGCGGCACCCGTACCTAGCAGAATGATCTCTGGTTGCACTGCTAGTAGAGGATCAAAATGTGCCATATCCAATTGATTAATCGTGCTGACAGGCCAATGTTCAACAATTTGTTCCGGCAACACGATCATGTTATCCACATAACGTTCCTGGTTGACAATGACATAACCATCGCCATAACCGGAAAAGATATTTAAACCGGAAACATTTGCAAGATGTAATTTCATGAAAATCCTTTCGTAGAAAATATATATATGTTGACTCATTAAATCATCTGATCAGTAATTTTTACTGCAGGTTCAAGTCACATTCAGCAACATCATCGTTTGTGATGCAAATCAACATAACATGGTATGCTTTTTCCATACTCAATAGAATGCTTCTTGCCCATGCAACCTATCAAAAAATCCAGCAAACTCAACCATGCCAGCTATGACATACTCGGCATCATTCCTGAGCGCGCCAGACAAATGGAGGCGCAAGGCGAGCGTATTATTAAACTCAATATTGGCAATCCTGCCGCTTTTGGATTTACAGCATCCGACGAAATCTTACAGGGCATGATTCATAATCTGACCGCTGCATCTGGTTATTGCGAGCCACAAGGTTTGTTAAGTGCACGTCAGGCAATCGCACAGTATGCACGGAAAAAAAATATCTCCCATGTTAATTTGGAAGATATTTATATTGGAAATGGCGTATCAGAACTCATTTTGTTGGCAACACAAGCACTATTGGAAGATGACGACGAAGTATTGGTGCCCGCACCAGATTATCCTTTATGGACCGCTGCCGTAGCACTTGCGGGTGGCGTTGCTCGCCATTATATTTGTGATGAACAAGCCGATTGGTTGCCTGATCTTGCGGATATAAAAGCTCGGATCAGCAACAGAACACGCGCTATTGTCATCATCAACCCCAACAATCCCACCGGTGCGCTGTATCCGGATGATTTGTTGCAAGGAATCATCGAAATTGCTCGTCAAAACAACCTTGTCATTTTTGCTGATGAAATTTATGACAAAATTTTATACGATGCTGCACAGCACACTTCGATTGCTTCACTGGCTGACGATGTCCTATTCGTCACATTTAATGGAGTATCCAAAAGTTACCGTGCAGCCGGTTTTCGAGCAGGGTGGATGATTCTTTCTGGAAACACGGCGCACGCTCACGATTATATTCATGGAATTAATATGCTCACCTCCATGCGTTTGTGTGCCAACGTTCCGGCACAATTTGGTATTCAAACTGCACTTAATGGCCAGCAAAGTATTCATGCACTGACCATGCCAACAGGGCGCTTAAAACAACAACGTGATTTGGCGTGGAAATTATTAACTGATATTCCAGGTATCAGCTGCTTTAAACCAAAAAGTGCTCTGTATTTATTTCCTCGATTGGATCCAAATTATTATCCGGTGGCAAATGATGAACAATTCGCCCTGGATTTGTTGTTAGAAGAAAAAGTGTTGATTGTCCAAGGTAGCGGATTCAACTGGGTACAGCCTGATCATTTTCGCATTGTATTTTTGCCCAATAGTGACGATTTAACTGAAGCCATTGGACGCATCGCTCAATTTCTGGAACGCTATCGTATTCGTCACCCACATCAATTTCGGCTGCAGACAAAATAAATGACAAATGGATAAATAGCTCGCCCACCTCATTCCGTATATAATTCCCGCTTTACCCATATTGATAGACAAACACATTCTGTTATGAAGCCAATCCATGTAGGGCTGCTCGGTGTCGGCACCGTCGGCGGCGGTACGTACACTGTTTTAAGACGTAATCAACAAGAAATCACTCGCAGAACCGGTCGCAATATCATCATTCGCATGATTGCAGATCTGGATCAGGAAAGAATACGCACTTTGACAGCAGGCGATAATGATGTCGTTGCCACTTCCGATGCGCTAGAAATTGCCCGGCATCCTGATATTGATATTGTGGTTGAACTGATTGGCGGACAAACCATTGCCAAACAGGCAATACTTGAAGCGATTGCGCATGGTAAACATGTCGTTACTGCTAATAAAGCACTACTGGCAAATCACGGTAACGAAATTTTTGCTGCCGCACAGCAACATAATGTCATCGTTGCTTTTGAGGCAGCGGTTGCAGGTGGTATTCCCATCATCAAAGCCTTGCGTGAAGGGCTGGCTGCTAACCAAATCGAATGGATTGCTGGCATTATTAATGGCACCAGCAATTATATTTTGTCAGAGATGCGCACTAAAGGCTTGGATTTTGATACCGCACTGGCCAGTGCACAGCAGTTAGGTTACGCGGAAGCAGACCCCACGTTTGATATCAAAGGCTTTGATGCTGCCCATAAAATTACTATTATGGCCGCGCTTGCTTTTGGTATTCCTGTGCGTTTTGATCAAACCTACATCGAAGGCATTACACAGCTGGCTAATGAGGATATCCGTTACGCTGAAGAATTAGGTTATCGCATCAAATTGCTAGGTATCACCAAACGCACCAGCAGCGGTATTGAGTTGCGCGTTCACCCGACATTAATTCCAGCCAAACGACTTATTGCTAATGTTGAGGGGGTGATGAATGCAATTATCGCGCAAGGAGATGCGGTCGGTCCCACCTTGTATTATGGCGCTGGCGCTGGTGCTGAACCTACTGCCAGTGCTGTGATTGCTGATCTGGTGGATGTGACACGTCTGATGACCTCTAATCCTGAACATAGAGTGCCGGTATTGGCATTTTTACCGGAATTGCTGTCCGACACTCCCATCATATCGATGGAAGAAGTGGAAACTGCTTATTACCTACGCCTGCAAGTAGCAGATCAGCCAGGTGTATTAGCTGATATTTCGCGGATTTTGGCAGATAACGACATCTCCATTAGCGCCATGATTCAAAAAGAACATCTCAGCGCAAGAAACAAGGTGAGTATCATTATGCTATTGCACAAAACCAAGGAAAAAAATACCAATGCGGCTATCAAGAAAATCCAAAATCTGCCCGTAATCGCTGATAAAATTATTCGCATACGACTGGAAGAACTTGGTAACTAAAATGGTTATTTAAAGTGACTTCCTCTCAACATGACACTTTGTCAGCATTTGACTTTATTCCTACTTTATTCGGAATAACACATTGCTGACCCAAGCAGCATCTCATTACTTCACCCTCTATTTACGATAACGAATATGCGCTATCTCTCAACTCGGGGTGGCATGCCGCCCAAAACATTCACTGAAATCCTGCTGGGTGGATTAGCACCAGATGGTGGTTTAACTATTCCTGAATTCTATCCAGTGATTCACACTGCAGAACTGGAAACCTGGCGCACACTTGACTATCCGTCGCTTGCATTTGAAATTTTGTCACGATTCATCGATGACATTCCAGCAAATGATCTACGCGCGCTGATTACACGCACCTATACTGCTGAGGTTTTCGGCAGTAATGAAATCACTCCTGTTCAGACTCTGGCACCGAATTTGCACTTGTTGCACCTATCCAATGGCCCGACTTTGGCCTTTAAAGACATGGCCATGCAGTTTCTTGGCAATTTGTTTGAATATGTGCTGGCACAGAAAAACGAAGAATTAAATATTCTTGGCGCCACTTCTGGTGACACCGGTTCCAGTGCGGAATACGCTATGCGTGGCAAACGCGGCATCCGGGTGTTTATGTTGTCACCCCATGGAAAAATGAGCGCCTTCCAAACGGCTCAAATGTTCTCATTGCAAGATGAAAATATTTTTAATCTTGCCATTGAAGGCGTGTTTGACGATTGTCAGGATATTGTCAAAGCTGTCAGCAACGATCAAGCCTTCAAGCAAAAATACCGCATTGGTGCAGTCAATTCCATTAACTGGGCGCGCATTGCTGCGCAAATCATCTACTACTTCAAAGCCTATTTTGCGGTTACCCGCTCTAGCCAGGAAACAGTTTCTTTCTCGGTCCCTTCAGGTAATTTTGGCAATATTTTTGCTGGGCATGTCGCACGCATGATGGGGTTGCCAATCAAACAACTTATTTTAGCCACCAATGAAAATGATGTGCTAGATGAATTTTTTCGCACCGGCTTGTACCGCCCTCGCACTACCGCAGAAACCAAACAAACTAGCAGCCCTTCTATGGATATTTCCAAAGCTTCCAATTTTGAGCGCTTCATTTTCGATTTAACTGGGCGAGATGCAGCGCGTGTCAAAGAACTTTGGCAGGCAGTTGATCAAGGTGGCTCATTCGATCTTTCGCAAACAGATTTATGGGAAAAAATTCAGGATTTCGGCATTGTCTCTGGCACCAGTAATCACGCCGCACGTATTGCCACCATTCGTGACATATACAAGCAATTTAACACGTTGATCGATACCCATACCGCGGATGGATTAAAAGTAGGCAGGGCGTTACACACAGCTGACACGCCACTTATCTGCCTGGAAACGGCATTACCAGTCAAATTTGCAGACAGTATTCAAGAAGCAGTAGGTTTCACACCGGAGCGCCCGGCCGGATACAACGATCTGGAAAAATTACCACAGCGTTTTGAGCGGATGCCAGCAGATACTGAACAGGTCAAGCAATTCATTGCCAATCAAATTGCATAATTAACAAACCTCTATCTCTGAAAAATCATCTGCACTGTCCTTTGCCGTTTCCTCCTGAATCGACTGACTTGCTGCGTTTTTCAGATCCTGGATTTATCTCTATTAAATAGTCAGGAACATGTTTAATTTGATATATAACAGTTATCTTGCGGATGTTGGCGTAAAATCATGCGTATCCTATCGGAATAAGCTATTGGTTTTGATCCAATCAAAATAAACAAAAAGGAGTGTGTTATGCGATTTTCAATTAGTCGCTATGATCCAGACAAAGATGAAAAACCATACATGCAAGATTATGAGATTGAACTTGCGCCCACCGATAAAATGCTGCTGGATGCCCTTATTCGCATCAAAAGTGTAGATGACAGTCTCAGCTTGAGACGCTCCTGTCGAGAAGGAGTGTGCGGTTCCGATGCGATGAACATCAACGGTCGTAATAACCTTGCCTGCATCACACCGCTGATCGGATTACGCGAACCAGTAGAAATTCGACCACTGCCAGGGTTCCCAATTATTCGTGATCTGATTGTGGACATGAGCCAGTTTTTCAAACAGTATCACTCTATTAAACCTTATCTGATCAACAACGATCCGCCACCGGAAACCGAGCGCTTACAATCACAAGAAGAGCGTGCTCGCTTAAATGGACTTTACGAATGTATTTTATGTGCTTGCTGCACCTCTTCTTGTCCTTCGTACTGGTGGAATCCAGATAAATTTGTCGGCCCAGCCGGTTTGCTGCAAGCTTATCGTTTTCTGGCAGATAGTCGCGATCAAGCTACTTCCGAACGCCTGGATAATCTGGAAGATCCTTATCGATTATTTCGCTGTCATTCCATCATGAACTGTGTGGATGCCTGTCCGAAAGGATTAAACCCAACTGCAGCCATAGAAAGCATAAAAACCATGATGTTGAACAAAACAGTATGAGCCACCAGGCTCGCATCCGTTGGCGCTGTCGTCGCGGAATGCTGGAGTTAGATATTATCCTGCAGCGTTTTATGGATACACATTACGCACAGCTGGATACACAGCAACAAGAGCTCTTTGAAGTATTGTTAACGTATCCTGATCACGATCTATGGAATATGATTATTCGTAACATAGATGCGCCTGATGAAAAACTTCGGCCACTGCTGAAATTATTGCAAACAAGCTAATTTATCTAAGTTGCTTGTCAGGTTAAACTGAATGATAAGATAAATGGAGAAAACTATGTCCTCACAAAATATTGCCTCTTTATCACCAGGTAAAAATAAAAAAACAATTGAGTTACCCGTTTTATCCGGCAGTGAAGGCCCTGATGTCATCGATATTCGTTCGTTGTACGGCCAAAGCAAGATGTTCACTTATGATCCCGGCTTCGTATCCACTGCCAGCTGTAAATCAGCCATTACTTTCATTGATGGAGATCAGGGCATATTGCTATATCGCGGCTACCCTATTGAACAACTGGCCACCCGCTGCGATTTTATGGAGGTCAGCTATTTATTGCTGCGCGGAGAGTTGCCAACTTCCACGCAAAAAGAGCAGTTTGTTAATGCAGTCAAGCACCACACGATGCTGCATGAACAGCTTATTAAGTTTCTCAGTGGTTTCCGGCGAGATGCCCATCCAATGGCGGTCATGGTAGGCGTAGTCGGTGCCTTATCTGCCTTCTATCACGATGCTATGGACGTTTCTGATACACTACATCGTGAACAATCCATGTTACGGCTAATTGCCAAGTTACCGACTATTACAGCCATTGCCTACAAATACAACATCGGACAACCTTTTGTATATCCACGCAATAATCTGGATTTCACAGAAAATTTTCTGCACATGATGTTTGCCACACCAACTGAAAAATATGTGCCTAATCCGGTTATTGTTCGAGCACTGGATCGCATCCTCATTCTGCACGCAGATCATGAACAAAATGCTTCCACCTCCACCGTACGATTGGCAGGTTCAAGTGGCGCTAATCCGTTTGCCTGTATCTCCGCAGGTATTACCTGCTTATGGGGGCCGGCACATGGTGGTGCCAATGAAGCCTGTTTGAACATGCTGGAAGAAATTGGCGATGTCTCGCGCATCAATGAATATATTGAGCGTGCCAAAGATAAAGATGACCCATTCCGCCTGATGGGTTTTGGGCACCGTGTCTATAAAAATTTTGATCCGCGTGCCACCTTAATGCGCGAAACCTGTCATGAAGTGCTGGATGAACTGGGATTGCACAATGACAGACTGTTCAAGCTTGCACTGGAATTGGAAAAAATCGCATTGGAAGATGATTACTTTATCGAGAAGAAACTCTATCCCAATGTCGATTTCTATTCTGGCATCGTACAGCGCGCACTAGGAATTCCTACCTCAATGTTTACTGCCATTTTTGCTACCGCGCGGACAGTTGGCTGGGTAGCACAATGGAATGAAATGATTTCTGATCCAGAACAAAAAATAGGCAGGCCACGTCAACTTTACGTAGGGCCGCCGCATAGAAATATACCGGATGATCATGGCCGTAGCTGATCAATTAGCAAGCTGGTCGCCATATGGCAAAAACAAGTCAATTATCCGCACCTTGTTATTTTTCGCCTTATCTATAAAAAATAAATTGCGGGAAATTCCACAAGCTTCAGGTGGCTAGCGTGACAACACAATTTCTAGAAGACACAAAATTATTTGGCTCCAATGCAGCATTCATTGAAATGCTCTATGATCAATATCTGGACAATCCAGCCAATATTCCGGATGAATGGCGCCAGTATTTCGATGCATTACAGCCAACAGAATCCATTTCTGTGCGCGATATTTCCCACACACCAATCATCGAAGCATTGGTTCAATCCGCCGCACAGCATCAGGCTTCACATACTATTAGCACTGCATCACAACCAACCGAAGCGCAACGCATTGATTTTGAACTACAAGAACGCAAGCAAATTGCTGTGTTACAGCTCATCAATGCTTACCGTTTTCTGGGAGTACGCCGAGCTAATCTTGATCCACTAAACTTGCAACAAAAACAGGATGTTATTGAACTAGATCCGGAATTTCACGGGTTGTCTGATGAAGATCTAGACAAGGAATTCCATACCGGCTCCTTGGTTGGCTCAGAACACGCGACTCTGCGCGAAATTTTGCACCGCTTGCAACTGACTTATTGCGGCAGTATTGGTGCGGAATACATGCATATCACCGACATTAAACAAAAGCGCTGGCTACAGAATCGACTCGAATCCGTCTGCTCCCAACCTCACTATACTGACGATTACAAACATCATATTCTTGAGCGCTTGACTGCAGCAGAAGGATTAGAAAGATATTTGCATACCCGTTATGTCGGCCAGAAACGTTTTTCTGGGGAAGGCAACGAAAGCCTTATCCCCATGTTGGACAAGCTTTTGCAACATGCTGGCACCGCAGGTGTACAAGAAATTGTCATGGGCATGGCGCATCGCGCTCGCTTAAGTGTACTGGTAAACACCTTAGGGAAAATGCCTTACGAGCTGTTTCAGGAGTTTGAAGGCAAACAACCACAGGAATTCATTTCTGGCGATGTCAAATATCACCAGGGATTTTCTTCTGCCGTTATGACGCCCGGCGGTATCATGCGCGTGGCATTAGCTTTTAATCCTTCTCATCTTGAGATCGTTAATCCGGTGGTAGAAGGCTCAGCACGTGCTCGCCAACATCGTCTCGGCGATAAAAGTGGTGATCTAATTGTTCCAGTACTGATTCACGGTGATGCTGCATTTGCCGGCCAGGGAGTGGTCATGGAAACGCTTAGTCTCTCTCAAACACGCGGCTATGGCACAGGTGGAACTATTCATATCGTCATCAATAATCAAATAGGTTTTACCACTTCAGATCCACGTGATAGTCGTTCTTCACTGTACTGTACGGATGTCGTCAAAATGATTGATGCACCCGTATTACATGTCAATGGTGATGATCCTGATGCAGTGATTCTCGCCACTGAAATTGCTTTTGATTTTCGCATGCAATTTCATAAGGATATTGCCATTGATTTAGTCTGTTTCCGTAAACTAGGGCACAACGAACAAGACGAACCCATGGTAACCCAACCTTCCATGTATCGCGTCATCCACAAACATCCTGGCATACGCAAACTTTATGCCGATCGGCTGGTTCAGCAAGGCGTCATTGAAGAAGCGGATGCAGAAGCCATGGTGCAGGCTTATCAAAATGCCATGGATGAAGGTCATAATCCGAATACCACCATTTGTTATGATTACAAATCACCCAACGTAGCCAACTGGGCACCATTTGTTTCTGCGGGCAAGTGGAATCAGCCCGTCACCACAGCGATACCCATTGATGAATTAAAACATCTATCAGAGCGGCTAACTGCCATCCCTGATACCTTTCAGCTACATCCACGGGTCGAAAAAGTCATTACTGATCGACGCAAAATGGGCGCTGGTAACCATCCGCTTGACTGGGGTATGGCAGAAAGCCTAGCTTATGCCTCGCTGTTAATAGAAGGTTGCCCGGTACGCATTTCTGGACAAGATAGTGGGCGTGGCACATTCTTCCATCGCCATGCAGTACTACATGATCAAAGTAACGAACAGGATCGCTGGGAAGATGGTATCTATGTTCCTTTACGCTATATCACCCCAACACAAGCTGATTTCACTGTAATTGACTCAATTCTTTCAGAAGAAGCTGTGCTTGCGTTTGAATATGGCTACGCCACGGCTCGCCCGGATGAATTAGTGATCTGGGAAGCTCAATTTGGCGATTTCGCCAATGGTGCCCAAGTAGTCATTGATCAATTTATTGCCTCGGGTGAAGCTAAATGGGGTCGCTTATGCGGATTAGTGTTATTTTTGCCACATGGTTATGAAGGACAAGGGCCTGAACATTCTTCCGCGCGCCTGGAACGCTTTTTGCAATTGTGCGCAGAATACAAT
The DNA here is from genome assembly GCA_006742785.1 of Nitrosomonas stercoris. Classification (NCBI taxonomy): domain Bacteria; kingdom Pseudomonadati; phylum Pseudomonadota; class Betaproteobacteria; order Nitrosomonadales; family Nitrosomonadaceae; genus Nitrosomonas; species Nitrosomonas stercoris. Next base: position 2,300,227 of record AP019755.1, read on the forward strand.
ATCCAAATCTGTATTCCCTCTACACCCGCGCAAATTTTTCATTTATTGCGCAGGCAAATTATCCGATCCATGCGCAAACCACTGATTGTTATCACACCAAAAAGCATGTTGCGCCACAAGGAAGCTGTTTCAGCTTTGGAAGAATTGTCCAATGGTCAATTCCAGCCTGTTATTTCCGAAACGGAAACCCTGGTTGCCACCCAAGCAATCAAACGATTGATTGTTTGCAGTGGCAAAATATATTACGAACTGCTTGCCTATCGACGCGAACACGCCATCAACAACATGGCAATTATCCGTTTGGAACAGCTTTATCCTTTTCCACATGAAGATTTTCAAGCAGAAATCGATCATTATGTGCATACTAAGGAAGTGCTCTGGTGTCAGGAAGAACCTGGCAATCAAGGCGCCTGGCATCGTATTCAGCACTATTTATTACGTCATATGCGGCCCGATCAAACACTTGGCTATGCACTGCGCCCATCCGCCGCTGCACCTTCAGTTGGATATCTCACTGTAGATCGATTCCGGCAAAAAGAATTAATCGAAGCCGCCTTTCGTGACACGCTCTGATCAGCTCATGGAGAAATCATTATGCTAATTGAAATTAAAGTACCAGTATTTTCAGAATCGATTACTGAAGGGACGCTTATCAGCTGGCTAAAAAAAACAGGCGAATCTGTTGAGCGTGGTGAGAACCTGGTTGATATTGAAACCGATAAAGTTGTGCTGGAATTGCCAGCGCCACAAGCTGGTGTCCTTACTGAAATTGTTAAAAAAGATGGCGCAGTTGTAACCAGTGGTGAAGTTATTGCACGCATCAATACCGCTGCCAAAGGTGACAAAAAAGCTGCAGTCTCTTCAGATAAATCTGCTGATACTGACAAAGCACCACCGCAAGCTGATCAAGTACAAGCACAACCATCAGCCGCACAAACCGCACCACTGTTAATGCCAGCAGCTAAAAAAATTGCGGCTGAAAACAATCTGACGACTGAAAAATTAGCCACCATTTCAGGTACCGGGCGCGATGGACGAATTGCCAAGCAAGATATCTTGGCTTACCTCAAACAAACTGCTGATTCTGATGCTGCCGGTTTGCAGCCGGATACGCCATCTGATCAACCGATCCGAAAAATTCAACCTGACGGAACAGATGATACAGTACCTCAAACAGCAGCACGTACTGACTCAGCAACCCGTCAGGAAAAACGTGTTCCCATGACTCGCTTGCGTATGCGCATTGCCGAGCGATTAGTAGAATCGCAGTCCACCGCTGCTATTCTAACCACGTTTAACGAAGTCAACATGCAGGCAGTGCTGGATTTGCGTGCACGTTATCGAGCCAGCTTTGAGAAGGAACATGGCATCAAGCTCGGCTTCACTTCTTTCTTTGTCAAAGCAGCCGTTGCCGCACTCAAGAAATATCCTATCATCAACGCATCCGTTGATGGCAACGACATTATCTACCATGAATATTTCGATATTGGTATTGCTGTGGCTAGTCCGCGTGGATTAGTAGTGCCCATTATTCGCGATGCAGATCAACTCAGCTTTGCAGAAATCGAATACCAAATTGCTGATTTAGCCAAGCGCGCACAGGATGGCAAGCTCACGTTGGAAGAATTAACAGGCGGTACTTTCTCGATTACCAATGGCGGTGTATTTGGCTCCATGCTTTCCACCCCCATCATCAATCCACCACAAAGTGCCATTCTCGGCGTTCACGCGACTAAGCCACGCCCAGTGGTAGAAAATGGCCAAATCGTTATTCGACCCATGAACTACCTGGCTCTTTCTTATGATCACCGCATCATAGATGGTCGCGAAGCAGTGCTATCGCTGGTAGCAATCAAAGAAGCACTGGAATATCCTGTCAGCCCGTTATTTGATGATTAATTGAATGCTGCTGTTAATCCAGCAGCAATTTTTCTAACGTTAATTGGTAGATGTGCGACAATTGCTCCACATCGGCCACTTCTACTGCTTCATTGATTTTGTGAATCGTGGCATTACGTGGTCCAAATTCAACCACTTGTGGGCAGATGTCGGCAATAAAACGTCCGTCGGAAGTGCCACCAGAAGTGGAAAGCTCTGGCTCCACACCAGTAACAGTACGAATAGCTGCGCTGAGTGCATCTGCTAATATGCCTCTGGGAGTAAGGTAAGGTTTACCAGAAAGCGACCACTCTAATTCATATTGCAAGCCATGCCGATCTAAAATGGCATGTACTTTTTCTTGCAACGAATCAACAGTGCTAGCAGTAGAAAAACGAAAGTTGAACAGCAGATTTATTTCTCCTGGAATAACATTGGTGGCTCCAGTTCCGCTATGAATATTGGAAATATTCCAGGTAGTGGCAGGGAAATATTCATTGCCGTTATCCCATTGTGTTTGTGCCAGTTCTGCGATGGCAGGCGCTGCAAGATGAATAGGATTTTTAGCCAGGTGGGGATAGGCAATATGCCCCTGAATACCTTTAATGGTTAACTCGCCTGACAAACTGCCGCGACGCCCATTTTTGATGATATCACCCAAGCGATCGGTGCTGGTAGGTTCGCCAACAATACAATAATCAATAGTTTCACCACGCGCCTGCAAGATTTCTACTACTTTTACGGTGCCTTCTACTGCTGGCCCCTCTTCATCGGAAGTAATTAATAATGCAATCGAGCCTTTGTGATCAGGATGCGACTCAATAAATTTTTCGATCGCAGTGACAAACGCAGCCAACGAGGATTTCATATCTGCAGCACCGCGCCCATATAACAACCCGTCACGAATAGTGGGCGTAAAAGGATCACTATCCCATTGACCAGCTGGCCCAGTGGGCACAACATCGGTGTGGCCAGCAAAACAAACAACGGGCCCTTCAGTCCCTTTTCTCAACCACAGATTTTGCACCTCCCCAAAATCCATATGCTCATCTTTAAATCCCAAACCTGCCAGGCGGTGGATCAAAATCTGCTGACAACCATCATCATTTGGCGTTAAGGAACGGCGCGCGATTAACATTTGCGCCAGGGTCAAGGTGCTGTTAGTCATGAAATTTTCCTGATTAAAATTGAAACCGTTGGGGCAGTTGAAATGGTTGAAACAAAGAAGTTCGGCAAACAATCAATGTTGCTGAAAAATACGTAAGGCGTTCTGTCCACGTGTGCCGCCAAAAAAATCCCGGATAAATGGGTGATCACAAGCGACCACTTCTGGTATTGTACCCAAGGCGACAATGCCTCTATCCGCCAGCACTGCTACGCGATCAGACAGGGCAACCAACGTATCCAGATCATGCGTCACCATAATGATGGTGAGCCCAAGCTCTTCACGCAGGCTACGTATTAATTCGACAAAGCTGTCACTTAATGCAGGATCCAATCCGGCAGTTGGTTCATCCAGAAACAATAATTCTGGATCGAGCGCCAAGGCACGTGCCAATGCCACTCGTTTAATCATACCACCGGATAATTCCGACGGCATTTTATGTGTATGTTGTGCTTCTACCCCAACCATGCTGAGCTTGAGCATGACCAAATCACGAATCATGGCTTCATTTAACGTGCGCAATTCCCGCATGGGTAAAGCGATATTGTCGAATACAGTTAGCGCACTGAATAATGCACCCTGCTGAAATAAAACACCGGAACGTGTACGCAGTTTTCTTTCTTCTTCATGGCCGCACTCATAGCGGGCTGCGCCAAGCACTTTGACACTACCTTGAGCAGGTGTGATTAACCCAAGCATCTGGCGCAGCAAGGTAGTTTTACCGCTGCCTGATCCTCCTACTAACGCCAGGATTTCTCCTCTAAAAATAGTGAGGTTAATATTTTCATGAATAATATTGTCACCGAAGCGGGTCATTAACCCGTTTATTTCGATGACTGGCTCAGCTTGCATCATCAGCCGGTAATCCTGATCCCAACGTTAGAAAACGCCACTGCAAAAACTGCATCAATAATAATGACAGCAGTGATTGAGGTCACAACTGAACGGGTCGTGCCTGCCCCCAGGCTTTCAGTATTCGGCTGGATACGTAATCCAAAATGGCAAGCAATCAAGGCAATTACCATGCCGCAGACAGCGCCCTTCCCTAATCCCAGCCATAAATTCACAATGGGTACTGCATCTGGCAAGCTGTGCAACGAATAATAAAGACTTAATCCCACTTGTAATTCAGCAGCTAATAGCCCCCCCAGCAACGCCACCGCACTAGTCCATAGCACAATCAGCGGCAAAGCAATGCCTAGACCGATAATTTTGGGCAACACCAGTCGCAAACTATGGGGAATTCCCATGACCGTTAGCGCATCTAATTCTTCCGTCACGCGCATAACGCCAAGCTGCGCGGTCATGGCGGAACCAGAGCGACCCGCTACCAGAATGGCTGCCAGCATCGGACCTAATTCACGAATAATGCTCATGCCAAGAATATTGACAATAAAAACATCTGCTCCAAATGTATGCAATTGTTCAGAAGAAAGATAACTCAGCACGATACCAATCAAAAAACCAACAATGGCAGTAATGCCCAGTGCTTGAGCACCGGTACGATATAAATTCGCAGAGATTTCGCGCGCAGGAATCCTATTTGGGTGGGCAATTAGATACAGAACATCCAATATCACCTGTCCAGACAGAGTGATCATGCCTCGCAAGTGATCAAAAAAATGCAGCAGCTGTTGCCCCAGCATAGAGATTGGCAGCAGCCACTGTTGTTGTGCTGGTTCAGGTAAAGATGCAGATTTTTCCAGGCGGGCAAACATTTTTTCCTGTTCATCGCTCAGTAACAAATGTGCGGGCCGCTGTTTTCCCCAAATCTGCCATAGCATCACTGCCCCGGCATAATCCAATTGCTGAAGATTGGATAAATCCCAACACAGATCGTGATGTTGATTAGCTAGCTGAGTCAATTGCTCAGCAATAGTAGAAAGTGATTGATTCAGCGAGGTCAGCGTATAGCTACCAGATAATTGCAAACAAACACCTTGCGTTGCAGTGGTGTTTACCTGGTAATGTGGTATGTGGTCAGGGGATGAATCAGAAAAACGCATAGGTACACGGCATCAATGATTGATTAACGCTATTTTTTACGCTTGGGCTGTGATTTTACCTTGCTCAGCTGCGGCTGCTCATTGTGGCGATAGGCCCAGATCACCAGCACGGCACCCAGTATAATCATGGGTAGTGACAGCCACTGCCCCATGCTGATACCAAAAGTCATCAAGCCCAAAAAACCATCATCTGGTTCGCGAAATAATTCACAAAATGAGCGAAAGCAGCCATAGCCAATCATAAACATACCGGTGACAGCTCCTAATGGCCTTGGTTTGGCAGAATAGAGCCAGATCACTACAAATAACGCCAAGCCTTCCAAAGCGAACTCATATAACTGCGAGGGATGGCGCGGCAAGTTGTCAACATAAGGGAATACCATCCCCCAAGCCACATCAGTTGGGCGTCCCCATAATTCGCCATTGATAAAATTGCCAATACGCCCTGCTCCCAAACCTAGCGGAACCAGTGGTACCACAAAATCTGTGACTGCGCGCCACGATAATTGGTATTTGCGTGCCAGCCACAGCATGGCAACAAATACCCCCAGAAAACCGCCATGAAACGACATGCCGCCATGCCAGATCGCAAAAATTTCCAGTGGATGTTGCAAGAAATAACCGGGATCATAAAATAAAACCTGTCCCAATCTTCCCCCTAATACAACACCCAGCACTCCAAAAAACAATGCGTCATCCAGCATTTCATAGGTGAAAACGCTATTTTTCTGGTGACGAATGCGATAACGCCCCAGCACAATAAAGAAAAGGAAGCCCAGCAAATACATCAACCCGTACCAGCGGATAGCCAGCGGACCGATAGAAATGGCAATTGGATCGAATTGTGGGTAAACAAGCATGGATAGAAGCTTTACTTACGGTAAAATACCGCATTATACGGCAACACTTGCTGGCCACAGCAATCATTCCGGGTAATTCCGGCATTCATGCCCCGGCCCGATTTATTTCATTACCTATATTTACGAGGAAATAACATGCCACATAATCGACGTAGCCAAGCGATCACTCAAGGTGCAAAACGCACGCCTAACCGTGCCATGCTTCGCGCGGTTGGATTTGGTGACGGAGATTTCGATAAACCAATTGTCGGTATTGCTAACGGTTTCTCCACCATTACTCCTTGCAACATTGGCCTGGATACACTCGCCAAATGTGCCGAGCATGCATTGAAAAACACCGGTGCAATGCCACAAATGTTCGGCACCATTACCATCTCAGATGGAATTTCCATGGGTACCGAAGGCATGAAATATTCGCTGGTTTCGCGCGAAGTGATTGCCGATTCCATTGAAACCTGCGTGCAGGGAGAAAGCATGGATGGCATTATCGCCATTGGTGGCTGCGACAAAAACATGCCCGGCGCTTTAATTGCACTAGCCAGAATGAACGTTCCCGCTATTTTTGTGTATGGCGGCACTATTAAGCCTGGTCATTATCACGGGCAAGATTTGACTATTGTCAGCGCATTTGAAGCAGTCGGCCAATACAGCGCTAATAAAATTGACGAACAAGAATTACTAGCGGTAGAACGGCATGCTTGCCCTGGTGCCGGTTCATGTGGCGGTATGTACACTGCCAATACTATGTCTTCTGCCATTGAAGCCATGGGCATGAGCTTGCCGCATTCTTCCACTATGGCAGCCGAAGATGAGGAAAAGAGGATCAGCGCCACACGTTCTGCTGAAGTATTGGTAGAAGCAATCAAGAAACAAATCTTGCCGCGCGATTTAATTACTCGCAAATCTCTTGAAAACGCAGTTTCTGTTGTAATGGCAGTTGGTGGCTCAACCAACGCAACGCTCCACCTGTTGGCGATTGCCCATGCAGCAGAAGTAGAATTCAGTATTGATGACTTTGAAAGAATCCGTGCACGCGTCCCTGTGTTATGTGATCTGAAACCTTCCGGGCGCTACGTTGCCACCGATCTGCATAAAGTTGGCGGTATTCCGCAAGTCATGAAAATGTTACTAGCACATGATTTATTACATGGCGATTGCCTGACTATTAGCGGCCAAACCATTGCCGAGGTGCTCAAAGATATACCTGAACAACCACGTGCTGATCAAAATGTCATCCGCACTTGGGACAATCCAATGTATGAACAAGGCCATCTGGCCATTCTGAAAGGTAATCTTTCACCAGAAGGATCGGTTGCTAAAATTTCCGGTGTAAAAAATCCTAGTATCACCGGCCCTGCCAGGGTATTTGATTCCGAGGAAACTTGTATGGCAGCCATACTCGATCGAAAAATTAAACCGGGCGATGTGGTGGTGATTCGTTACGAAGGTCCACGTGGTGGCCCTGGCATGCGCGAAATGCTCTCTCCTACTTCAGCGTTAATTGGTGAAGGATTGGGAGATTCAGTGGGTTTAATTACGGATGGGCGCTTTTCTGGTGGTACTTATGGCATGGTGGTGGGACATGTTGCCCCCGAAGCATTTGTTGGCGGAACCATTGCCCTGGTCCAGGAGGGAGATTCCATCACCATTGATGCACACCAGCGGCTGCTACAATTAAATGTTCCCGAAGCAGAATTAGAACGCCGGCGCGCTGCCTGGCAACCGCCTGCACCGCGCTACACACGCGGCGTGTTAGCTAAATATGCCAAACTGGTATCCACTGCTAGTCGTGGCGCTGTTACTGATTAATTTTTTGTTTGATTCCATCCAATGCCTAATCATCTTGCTGCAGAAACCAGTCCTTATCTATTACAACATGCGGATAATCCCGTTGACTGGTATCCATGGGGAAAAGAGGCATTGGAGGCAGCACAAGCGCAAAATAAACCTATCCTGCTTTCTATCGGTTATTCCGCTTGCCACTGGTGTCATGTGATGGCGCACGAATCATTTGAAGATAAGGAAGTGGCAGCTGTCATGAACGCACATTTCATCAACATCAAGGTTGACCGCGAAGAACGACCAGATATTGATCAAATTTATCAAAGTGCACATCACGCACTCAATCATCGCCCTGGTGGGTGGCCACTCACCATGTTTTTAACACCTGATCAAAAACCTTTTTTTGGCGGTACTTATTTTCCCAAGCAAGCGCGCCACGGTTTGCCTGGTTTTCTGCAATTGTTGCCTAAAATAGCCTCTGCTTATCACACGCGTACTGCTGATATCGAACAACAAAACACTGCTTTGCTGCAGCTGCTGGCTCAATCACAGCCTACGTCGTCTGCAATGGATAATTCAGCCCTCTCTCGACAACCCATTGATCATGCTTGGCAACAATTAACCCAGCAATTTGATGAGCAATATGGTGGCTTTGGTAAAGCACCTAAATTTCCACACCCGGTCGAATTACAGTTCTGCCTACGTCGTTATGCCATAGACAACCATACTCACGCCTTGCACATGGTGACGCACACATTGAAAAAAATGGCACAGGGCGGCTTATATGACCAATTGGGCGGAGGGTTTTATCGCTACAGCACCGATCGCTACTGGCGTATCCCGCATTTTGAAAAAATGTTGTATGACAATGCCTTGTTGCTACCACTCTACGCAGAAACTTGGTTACTTACCGATAATCCACTTTTCAAACAGGTAGTAACAAAAACAGCTGACTGGATTATGCATGATATGCAGGCTGATGCTGCAGCAGGCGGCGGCTACTTTTCCTCACTGGATGCAGATTCAGAACAGGTAGAAGGTAAATACTACATCTGGGAGCAAGCAACCGTTCAAGCTGCTCTTACCTCAGAAGAATACGCAATAGCTGCTCCTTATTTTGGATTAGATCGCCCACCCAATTTTGAGAACCAATATTGGCATCTTGAAGCGGTACAAACTGTTGCTGAAGTAGCTGCAGCCAATCGCATCAATCTGGAAACAGCACAACAGTTGATCAATAGCACATGCGAGAAATTGTTAGCTATACGCACACAACGTATTCCACCAGCACGCGACGAAAAAATTCTGACCAGCTGGAATGCATTAATGATCAAAGGCATGGCACGCGCTGGACAAATTTTTGAGCGGACAGATTGGATTCATTCCGCCCAACACGCTATCGATTTTATTCGTGCAACGCTGTGGAAAGATGGTCGTTTATTGGCCACATTCAAGGATGACAAAGCTCATCTCAATGCCTATCTGGATGACTACGCATTTTTGCTGGATTGCTTGCTAACATTGCTGCAAATCGACTTTCGACAAAGTGATCTCGATTTTGCCATTCACTTGGCTGATACCCTGCTTGATCAATTCGAAGACAAAACAGCAGGGGGATTTTTCTTTACCAGCCATGATCACGAAACACTGATCCAACGCCCCAAAACCGGGCATGACGGTGCCATGCCAGCTGGTAATGGAATTGCTGCAATTGCTTTACAACGCTTGGGCTACTTATTGAGTGAATCCCGTTATCTTAAAGCAGCGGAACAAACACTGGCCATATTTTCAGCCACCTTCACGCAGCACGCCAGCTCATATTGCAGCTTATTAACCGCGCTGGAAGAACAGCTTGATCCTATCCGAATCGTACAGCTAACTGGCCAAAATGAAACGGAGTTACAAGCATGGCGCACTGCATTATTGCCTTGCTCATTGCATACACTCATTGTTGCACCGCCTTTTCCTTATGAACTTTCGCGATCACCCGATAGTCTTATGGGGCGTTCTACCCAAAATGGAACAACCAGAGCTCGAGTCTGTATGGGTAGGCGTTGTCTTCCCGAGATCGATTCGCTCCACGAACTACTGCAAATCTGTAAGGTTCACGGTAAAATAGCGATCTCTTAATCATTCATAAAAGGAAAAATTAATGAAAATTGCTTGGTTAGGTTTATTCGCGGCTTCGGCACTCTTGACAGCTGGTGCTGCTCAAGCCAATCCTGAGTTGGCAGCAAAAAATAACTGTGTTGCTTGTCACCAGCCAGATGCCAAATTGGTTGGTCCTTCCCTGAAAGAGATTGCGACAAAATACGCAGGACAAGACGACGAAATCGACTATTTGGTAAGCAAAATTAAAGGCGGTAGTACAGGCGTATGGGGACAAATTCCAATGCCACCTAACGTTAATGTTAGTGATGATGACGCCAAAGCATTGGCAGAATGGATCACCACATTCAAATGATCTAACTGACTGTTCCACCAATAAAAAGCCGGTATCAGTATTTCACTGTATCGGCTTTTTTGTTGTCCTCATCATGTCCTACCAGTAGTATGATTTGACAATACCACCAGCTTTCAATACATTTCTTGGAAATACATCTTTAAAATTTCCAATTATCTAGCAACCATGCTGACTATTTTTCTTGATTTCGGCTCCGTTACACGTGGCGACATTGACCGAACAGCCTTGGAACAAGCCATCTCCCCCTGGACTTATCATGATCACACACCACAAGAACTGGTAGCAGACCGAATTAGAGAAGCTGAAATCGTTGCTAGCAACAAAGTATTACTAGATCGCGCAGCCATTTTTGCAGCGAAACAACTTAAACTGATCTGCATCGCAGCAACTGGTTATAACAATGTTGATTTGGCAGCAGCAGCCGAACGTAATATTCCAGTGTGTAATGTGCGCGATTACGCTACTCCATCGGTAGCACAACATACGCTCATGTTCATGCTGAATTTCGCGTGTCGCTTTGTAGAATATCGACAACTTATACAAACAGGCGGTTGGCAAAGCAGCACTTATTTTTGCCCACTAGATTTTGGTATCACAGAACTTGCTGGCAAAACACTCGGTATTATTGGGCATGGCAAACTCGGCACAGCAGTAGCAAATTTGGCGCAAGCTTTTAGCATGCAAGTATTAATTGCAGAACACAAATCTGCAACATCACTTCGCCCTGGAAGAACTGCATTTGATGACGTCATGCGTCAAGCAGATTTTATCTCACTACACTGCCCATTATCAGAAGCTACTCACCATGTAATTAGCAGCCGCGAATTCAATCTCATGAAGCCCTCAGCTCACTTAATCAACACAGCACGCAGTGCACTCATCAATGAGCAGGATCTATTGCAAGCACTTTCTTCCAAACAGATTGCTGGTGCTGCTATTGATGTCTTATCAGAAGAACCACCCGTTAACGGCAATCCCTTATTAGATTACCCTCATCCCAATTTGCTGATCACCCCACATTCAGCCTGGGCTAGCGTAGAATCCAGGCAACGTATGATTAACTTGCTAGCGGCTAACATCCACAACTTCCTGCACCATAAGCCTTTTAATCAAATTAGCTTACCCGCGCAATAATCTTGAGCGCATCTCAATTAAAAACCAACACTCGCCCAACAACCACCGCAAGGTAATTCAGACTACCATTGCTACTAAAATTTTGATTTTGCCCAAGAACCTGTTCAAGATCTCGATCAAAGGATGCAGTGCAAGACAAAATTGAATGAGAAAGCGGAGCATATTTCAGGTATGTGACGAGCATTTTGAATTCAATTTCAACGCCGTAATGCACTCTTCAGTAAGATATTGAACAGGTTCTAAAGCATTTCGTTACTAATTTGTTATGACCCATCCCTTTTATCAGCATCGCCGCATCCTGATTGCCAGTTTAGTTGGCACCACTGTTGAGTTTTACGATTTCTATATTTACGCCACAGCAGCAGCACTGCTATTCGGACCTTTGTTCTTCCCTGCTGAATCTCCTTCCGCTCAACTTATGTTGTCCTTTCTAAGTTTTGGGCTTGCTTTCCTCGCTCGACCAGTTGGCGCCATACTATTTGGTCATTTTGGTGATCGTATCGGTAGAAAATCAACACTAGTTGCCTCACTTTTGTTAATGGGCATTTCTACGTTACTCATCGCATTTTTACCCACCTACGCCACGGCAGGCTGGCTAGCACCATTGTTGCTGTGTATTTTGCGTTTCGGTCAAGGGTTAGGGCTCGGTGGTGAATGGGGGGGAGCTGCCTTATTGGCAGTTGAATATGCACCTCCAGGATGGCGAGCACGTTTTGGCATGGTGCCGCAACTAGGCGCACCCATTGGATTCATTGCTGCAAACGGATTATTTTTGTTGCTCGGCAGCATACTTAGCGATGCTGATTTTGCTGCATGGGGATGGCGCATCCCGTTTCTTGCCAGCGCAATTCTAGTAGTTTTAGGCTTGTGGGTACGATTAAAAATCAACGAAACACCTGAATTTACCCGAGTATTGGCAACAGAACGGCCAGTAGCAATCCCCATCAGTGAGTTAATTCGTCAGCATGCGGCCATTACCTTTGCAGGCACATTTACAGTGGTTGCTTGCTTTGCTATTTTTTATTTATCCACGGCTTTCGCATTGGCACATGGCACCACCACGCTCGGATATGACCGTGAATTATTTTTGCTAACGCAATTGGCAGCAATAATATTTCTGGCAATCGGCATCATCCTCTCAGGCATACGCGCTGATCAACAACCTGCCAACCAGGTACTCATGTGGGGATGTGCCGCCACCATTATCTTGGGGCTGATATTCGGGCCTGCCTTGGGAGCTGGGTCGCTATGGATCATTTGGGCTGTGCTTTCTCTGGCTTTGTTTATTATGGGATTTGTTTATGGCCCACTTGGCGTATGGTTGCCCTCACTCTTCCCTGCACGAATACGCTATACCGGTGTATCCGTCGCTTTCAATCTGGGAGGTATCCTCGGCGGTGCACTCGCGCCAATCGCTGCGCAAGCACTAAATGATGTGGGAGGTACAGCATTAGTCGGTCTTTATCTGACGATGGCAGGTGTATTTAGCTTAGTGGGGTTAAGAATAGCAAAACGACTGACGCCACAATAATCAATCAGTTACCACATCGCTATCTTTCTTCGAATATGGATTATTTAATGATGTCGTTTCAAGATGAAACTTGGGGAAGGAATCGGGGCTCAAGGAAATGTGAATATAAGGCTTTATTGAAGCAAATGTAACCTGCCAATTAACCAATTTAATAAAAACAGCTTGACCCAGTATTATCGTGCCTAGATGTGCATGCGATTTTGACGATCTGGCGCTAAATGACGATATTCTGCTACAAGACCATTCAAACCCATTTTTGCTCAACAATTGATTTGCCTCATCCCATAAACGGAGAAAGGTAAATCCCAATCTATAGTCTGGGTGCACATAAACATCAAAATCCCACACAGCTCGCTTGGCAGGTAGTGGAATATAATCCGCTCGTACCTCATCTTCCTGATAAGGCCCAAGCATTAGCCAAATAAATCCTACAAATGCCCCATCCTTAAAGGCACTCAAGCAAATTGCTCCATCCTTGAAACGTTGCTGAATAACAGACAGTGGCCTTGGGAAATAAGAAATGGCAGGATCTCTCATATCGATTTGTCTGATCACTATTTTTCTACCTCTTGTGGGAGATAAAAAAGGCTTGTTATTAACCGGCTGAGCAACTAACTGGTATTTGAATATTCTGATATTGTTGCTGGATACGCTAGCCAGCAATCTACTCAAAACTAGAAATCCGGTATTTACCCAACCTAGCATGGGAACCAATTTTTTAACGTATCTATAGAATTTTGTAATGCCACTACCAGAAATAGCCATATTTACCACCATAAATAGTTAAACTTTTTATTTTTACAGCATAATAATAAACATACTGAGATTAATTTTGTCCTTCGAGGAAATACATCTCTGGATCTTACTTTTACATTATCCCAATATAAAATATCTATAAGAAAAGGTAGCCTACTACAACCTGTCTTACTAATATTCTCTACAGACACAATACAATTCACTCTAATGAGACAACAACTGCTCGATATCCTCGAGATCGGCCCACCATCACTTGATAATTTTGTTCCAGATAACAATGAGGAATTACTGTATACACTGAAAAATCTGGTTGCTGGTAATCAGCAGGATCGCTTTTACTATCTGTGGGGAAGTACCGGTTGTGGTAAAAGTCATTTACTACAGGCAATAGCTACCATATTTTTAGAGCAACAGCTCAACACTTTCTATATCGATTGTCGTCAAATAGATAAACTAAATATCGATTCCAATATCGACTGTCTAGTAATTGATAACGTCGAATGGTTAGATCCGGCCGCTCAAATCAAGCTATTCAATCTTTATAACCAGGTTCGCGAAAATACGGCCAGTATATTTTTGGCTAGCGGCTCACTCCCACCTGCGCAGCTAGACATACGACAAGATCTGGCAACGCGGCTCGGTTGGGGATTAGTGTATCAAGTACATGAACTCACTGACGAAAAGAAAATAGAAGTGATACAAGATTATGCTGCGCGCTGTGGCTTCGAATTGCCACTAGAAATTTGTAGTTATTTACTCACCCATAAGCAGCGCGACTTATCTTCCTTGATAAAATTAGTGAATGCTCTGGATCAACTTTCATTAACCAGAAAACGCCCAGTTACCCTGCCTTTATTACGCGAACTGTTATAATTCACATTGATTTTCAGTGTACAACTAATCTAACCATGCGGTTTCAAACATTCGCAACAATTTCATTGGTTACATAAACTCACACTGCTATTTTCCTCTATATGCTTATCACTTTTATATTCTTATATTATGAAATTAGCATTATTTGATCTCGATAATACTCTTCTGGCAGGCGATAGCGATTTTCAATGGGCACAATTCTTGATTGAGCAAAGCGTCCTGGATCGAGAAATTTATGAGGCTCGCAATGTCGAATTTTATGAGCAATACAAGGCTGGAACATTGGATATTCATGAATTCCTGAATTTCCAACTCAAACCCCTTTCCCGTCATCCACGCAAACAACTCAATGCATGGCGTACCAGTTTCCTTCAGCAAAAAATTATTCCAATTATTGCACCGGGAGCGCGCGAACTAATTGCCAAACACCAAACCGAAAAGGATTTATGTATTATCATCACGGCCACCAACAGCTTTGTGACCGCCCCTATTGCACAGTTGTTAGGCATCAATCATTTGATCGCGACCGAACCAGAATTGAAAGACGGAGAATTTACCGGGCGCGTCAGTGGCATTCCATCCTTTCGTGACGGCAAGATCACTCGCCTAGAACAATGGCTGGATCAAAACAACCTTACTTGGCTTTCTTTTCTAGAAAGTTGGTTTTACAGTGATTCGCTCAACGACTTGCCCTTGTTGGAAAAAGTGACACACCCTGTTGCTGTCGATCCAGATATCACTCTACACCAGCACGCACAAAAAAATGACTGGCCTATTATCAGCTTACGCTAGTAACATCACCCAAAAACGACTGATCATATTAAACGAGGAGAATACACATGAAATCCATATCAACAATCTTACTACCTGTTATTTTGAGTTTTTTTCTTGTATTTAATGCACACGCAGCGGATAGTTATCCGGAAAAAGCAGGAGAAAAACTGGCAACAGGCGTGGCCAATCTAGTTACGGGAATCGGTGAAATTCCCAAAAACATGATGATCTCCAGCCAGAAAAAAGGCACAATCTACGGCGTAACAGCCGGCTTTTTTGTTGGCGTCGTTCAAACAATAGGGCGAACAGTCAGTGGTGTATTTGACGTTGCCACTTTCTTGATACCAACGACCTCTCTTGCCCAACCAACCTATATTTGGGATGACTTCAATCGGGAAACCACTTATTCAGCCTGGCGCATGCGGTAATAACGCTTAATTTACCGAAATTGGTTTCTCCTACTGAAATCAATTTCGGCAAAAAACACCAATCCGAATCAGAAAATATGACAATTCCGATATAATGTCGGTTTTGTGAAGGATCGGCAGCATGCGACTCATACAAAAAGCACTCACTTTCGACGACGTATTACTTATACCTGCGCACTCTGAGGTTCTGCCCAGGAAAGTAGATTTGACTACGCAGCTGACACGCACGCTCCAAATCAAGATTCCAATCGTCTCAGCTGCTATGGACACCGTTACCGAAGCACGCCTTGCCATTGCCATCGCGCAAGAGGGTGGAATCGGCATTATCCACAAGAACATGCCAATTCATGCCCAGGCAGCACAGATCAGACAAGTCAAGCGCTTTGAAAGTGGCATCGTCACTGACCCAATCATTGTTGCCCCTAACATGACTGTGCGCGCTGTATTGGAATTAATCCGCAAACACAATATATCCGGCTTGCCAGTAGTGAAAGATAAAAAAGTGGTCGGCATTGTCACAAATCGAGATTTACGCTTCGAAACCAACCTTGATCAACCTGTCAAAAATATCATGACGCCGAAGAAGCGTTTAGTCACGGTTAAAGAAGGCATTTCGCAAAATGATGCGCTGGCTTTGCTGCATAAACATCGTTTGGAAAAAGCACTCATAGTTGACGAAAACTTCGAACTACGTGGCATGATCACCGTCAAGGATATTACCAAAACAACCGAGCACCCCTATGCCAGCAAGGATAAACGTGAACGCTTGTATGTCGGTGCAGCTATCGGAGTGGGAGAAGGCAGCGACGAGCGTGCTGCGGCACTGGTTGAAGCAGGCGCTGATGTAATTGTTGTTGACACAGCCCACGGCCATTCGCAAAGCGTACTGGAACGTGTTTACTGGGTCAGAAAGAATTTTCCGCAAATCCAGGTGATTGCCGGTAACGTCGCAACCGCTGCTGGTGCTAAAGCACTGGTCGATCACGGTGTAGATGCAGTCAAGGTAGGTATCGGCCCTGGCTCAATTTGTACCACTCGAATCGTTGCTGGAGTTGGCGTTCCACAAATTTCGGCAATCGACAACGTAGCCACAGCCTTGCGAGATAGTGGCGTACCAGTCATTGCAGATGGCGGCATTCGCTACTCAGGCGATATTGCTAAAGCCTTGGCTGCAGGCGCAAGCTCTGTCATGCTGGGAGGATTGTTGGCCGGAACAGAAGAATCTCCTGGCGAAGTGGAATTGCTAAAGGGAAGAGCCTACAAAAGTTACCGTGGTATGGGTTCATTATCCGCCATGCAACAAGGATCAAGTGATCGTTACTTTCAGGAAGAAGAACATCAGCAGGCTGGCAAACTGGTTCCAGAAGGTGTTGAAGGTCGCGTTCCCTTCAAAGGAACGCTTGCATATGTTATTCACCAGCTCACGGGGGGGGTGCGCTCCAGCATGGGCTATCTAGGCTGCCACAACATCCATGAAATGCACGAAAAAGCGGAATTTATTGAAATCACCTCGGCCGGATTCCGTGAATCACACGTCCACGACGTTCAGATTACTAAAGAAGCCCCTAATTACCATGTCGAATAAATTTTACTGATATGCATTCAGCTATTCTTATCCTGGATTTTGGATCGCAGTACTCGCGACTGATTGCTCGTCGCATACGAGCAGCCAGTGTTTATTGTGAAATCCATCCTTTTGATATTGGCACACAATTTATTCGGGAGTTTTCCCCCATAGGTATCATTCTATCGGGAGGTCCTGAATCCATCTTTATGGATGCCAGTGAAACCCCGCGCGCTCCTCAAATCGTATTTGAATTAGGTGTACCAGTACTGGGGATATGCTACGGTATGCAAGTCATGACGGTACAACTTGGTGGCGAAATAGAAACAGCGCCAGCACGAGAATTTGGTTATGCGGAGCTGTTTACCAGCTCCAGCAGACTGCTGCAGGATATCAAAGATCGTATCAGTTCTGATGGCAAACCCGCTTTGGATGTCTGGATGAGTCATGGCGATCAAGTCAGCAAATTGCCTCCTGGTTTTACCGCCATTGCATCCAATGCAGCGACTCCTTTTGCAGGCATTGCTGATGAAACACGCCAATTCTATGGCCTGCAATTCCACCCTGAAGTCTCGCACACACTGCAAGGTAAAGTTATTCTTGAGCGTTTTGCACATGATATCTGCGGTGCGAGTTATGACTGGAACATGCAAAACTACGTAGAAGAGGCTGTTGGCCGCATACGCGCGCGCGTTGGTACAGACAAAGTCATTCTAGGACTTTCTGGCGGAGTAGATTCTTCCGTAGCAGCTGCACTCATTCATCGCGCCATCGGTGATCAACTGGTATGCGTTTTCGTTGACAACGGTTTGCTGCGCCACCATGAAGCCCGACAAACCATGGAAACCTTCAGCCGCAATCTCTCAGTAAACGTTATTCATGTTGATGCTGGCAGACAATTCCTACGACAGCTGGAAGGCATTACAGATCCGGAACAGAAGCGCCATGCAATCGGTCGTGAATTTGTAGAAATATTTCAACAGGAAGCAGCAAAAATTGAAGGCGTCAAATGGTTGGCACAAGGCACTATTTATCCTGATGTAATCGAATCTGCTGGTGATCACCTAAAAAAATCAGGGCTCATCAAATCTCATCACAATGTTGGTGGCTTGCCAGAAACACTACGCCTCAAACTGCTAGAACCACTACGCGAATTATTCAAAGACGAAGTACGACAACTTGGCCTTGCACTGGGACTTCCTCGTGACCTGGTATTCCGTCATCCTTTCCCTGGGCCTGGATTAGGCGTTCGTATCCTGGGAGAAGTCAAATACGAATACACGGAATTATTACGCCAAGCAGATGCAATCTTTATAGAAGAACTTATCAATGCAGGCTGGTATGAAAAAACTTCGCAGGCATTCGCCGTCTTCTTGCCAATAAAATCAGTCGGCATCATCGACAACAGCCGCAGTTATGAATACGTCATCGCCTTACGTGCTGTCCAAACCGAAGATTTTATGACAGCCCACTGGGCAGAATTACCTTATACCCTGCTGGCCAGAATCTCCAACCGCATCATCAATGAGATTCGTGGTATCAACCGCGTAGTTTATGATGTATCTGGCAAACCCCCAGCAACTATCGAGTGGGAATGATTCCGCGTCTGGCACAGCCAGGCACCTGATGGCATGAAATGCCGCTAAGCCCGCGTAATTGCGGGCTTTTTTTTGTTTGTGTTTGGCACGATCTGGCAACGGGAGGAAGCGCCAAGCACCGTTTGAGCATGGCATTAAAGCTGGTATTATGGTTTGGCGATGCCATGATTGATGCCGATACCATGCTGCGTTCTTTTGTGTGTTCATGGTATTAATATTCTATAAGTTACTGTTTCGTAAGAAAAAATACGATAAATTCGAGATTTTTTCAGCATGGTATCGGAGACGAAGAAGGACAAGGTACATGCTGACCGATACCAAGCTGCGCAATCTCAAGCCCAGGGACAAACTCTACAAAGTGAATGACCGGGAAGGTCTCTATGTGGCAGTGACTCCAGCCGGCTCCATCTCGTTCCGTTACAACTACTCAATCAACGGTCGGCAGGAGACCATCACCTTTGGGCGTTATGGTGTCGGTGGCATCACCCTGGCCGAAGCCCGCGAGCTGTTGGGTGACGCCAAGAAGATGGTTGCGGCGGGCAAGTCGCCGGCCAAGGAGAAAGCCCGAGACAAGGCGCGGGTGAAAGATGCAGAGACGTTCGGTGCCTGGGCGGAGAAGTGGCTGCGTGGCTACCAGATGGCCGACTCCACCCGCGATATGCGCCGCTCGGTTTATGAGCGTGAGCTGAAGCCGAAATTCAGCAATCAGAAGCTGGTGGAGATCACCCACGAAGACTTGCGGGCGCTGGCTGATGCCATTGTTGAGCGAGGCGCACCGGCCACCGCCGTTCATGTGCGTGAAATCGTGTTGCAGGTATTTCGCTGGGCCATCGAGCGTGGGCAGAAGGTCGAAAACCCGGCAGAACTGGTGCGCCCAACAAGCATCGCTCGATTCGAGCCACGTGACCGAGCGTTGACGCCAGAAGAAATTGGGCTGATGTACCAGTACATGGAGCGAGTGGGCACAAGCCCAACAAACCGTGCGGCGGCCAAGCTGTTATTGCTGACGATGGTGCGCAAGAGCGAGCTGACCAATGCGACCTGGAGCGAGATCAATTTCAGCGAAGCGTTGTGGACGATTCCAAAGGAGCGGATGAAACGCCGTAACCCGCACCTGGTATTTCTGTCCCAGCAGGCTCTGGATATTTTCATTGCCATGAAAACCTTTGCCGGTGGTTCCGACTTCGTTTTGCCATCACGGTACGACTCGGATGCGCCGATGAGCGCTGCCACACTTAACCAGGTGCTGACGCTGACTTACAAGGCGGCGCAGAAAGATGGGAAGTCACTTACCAAGTTCGGACCGCATGATTTGCGGCGCACAGCCAGCACGCTGTTGCATGAGGCCGGCTACAACACCGACTGGATCGAGAAGTGCCTGGCGCACGAGCAGAAGGGCGTGAGGGCTGTCTACAACAAGGCTGAGTACCGCGAGCAGCGGGCGGCGATGTTGCAGGATTGGGCCGATATGATTGATGAGTGGACTTCGGGAGGCAGTAAGGGTTGATGTTTTTGCTATCTTTGATAGCATTGAAGTTGATGCCGTGAATTTATAAATAAGGCCGCCATTGGCATCGGGCAGGTCAATTACCGATTAGCTGCTTCGCGCAGCTACTCGATGAATAGCAACTATTCATTTGAGAGGTATTGACCCATGCAAAATATAAAGACCCTCATCAACAGGAAGAAGCTCCTGGAGATGATCCCGCTTTCGACACGAACAATTTATAACCTGGAGCAGCGAGGGGATTTTCCACGCCGTATCGCGTTAACCAGTAGAAATGTCGCCTGGGATTTGTCAGAGGTCGAAGAGTGGATTGAGGCACGTAAATCATCGGGTGATCAAGCTGCGCGACCTGGCCCTATAGAGGGCTAGTTAT